>NZ_JAVRFI010000009.1:0-250040 GCF_031845785.1 Streptomyces hesseae | reverse complement strand
GCCCCCACCCCCCGGCCCCCGACCCACCCCACACCCCCCACCACAGGGAGAACGCAGACGTGAGCTTGGACCCCTTCGGCACCGCCCGCCTGCGCCGCGGCGTACTGGACTCCTGGGTCACCTCCCCCGCCCGCTTCCGGGAGGACGCCAACGCCGAGGAGGACCTCGCCCTCGGCGGCTACCGCGACCGCCTCGTCGTCGAGCTCGCCCAGAACGCCGCCGACGCCGCCGCCCGTGCCGGCGTCCCCGGCCGCCTCCACCTCACCCTGCACGCCGCGAACGCCGGCACCCCCGCCACCCTCGCCGCCGCCAACACCGGCGCCCCCCTCGACGCCACCGGCGTCGAGTCCCTCTCCACCCTCCGCGCCTCCGCCAAGCGCGACGAGGGCACCCGGGCCGCCGGCCGCTTCGGCGTCGGCTTCGCCGCCGTCCTCGCCGTCACCGACGAGCCCGCCCTCGTCGGCCGCACCGGCGGCGTCCGCTGGTCCCTGGCCGAGGCCCGCGCCCTGGCCGCCGAGGCCGCCACCGGCAGCCCCTCCCTTGGCGGCGAGCTCCGCCGCCGCGAGGGCCACGTACCGCTGCTGCGCCTGCCGTTCCCCGCCGAGGGCGCGGTCCTCAACGGCTACGACACCGTCGTCGTCCTCCCGCTCCGCGACGGCGCCGCCGAGGACCTGACCCGCCGTCTGCTCGACGCCGTCGACGACGCGCTCCTGCTCACCCTCCCCGGCCTCACCGAGGTCGTCATCGAGACGCCGGACGCGCCGCGCCGAGTACTGACGCGCCGCCAGGAGGACGAGTACGCGGCAATCGAGGACACGACAGGGAACACCACCAGAACAACCCGCTGGCGAGTCCGGACGACCGCCGGCGCCCTGGCCCCCGAACTCCTGGCGAACCGCCCCGTAGAGGAGCGCCTGCGCCCCCACTGGTCGGTCACCTGGGCCGTCCCCGTAGGCGCGGAAGGCGCCCCGGAGCGCCCGCGCACCGCACCCGTCGTGCACGCCCCCACCCCCACCGACGAGCCCCTGGGCCTGCCCGCCCTGCTCATCGCGAGCTTCCCGCTGGAGCCCACCCGCCGCCACACGGCCCCCGGCGCCCTGGCGGACTTCCTCACCGACCGCGCGGCCGAGACGTACACGGCCCTGCTGCGCGACTGGCAGCCCGTCGGCACGGGCACCATCGACCTCGTCCCGTCCCCGCTGGCCCAGGGCGCCCTGGACGCGGAGCTGCGCCGCCGCATCCTGGACCGGCTCCCGGACGTACCGTTCCTGCCGAGCGCGGCGACGGCCACGGCGCCGGGCGGCGAACCGGCCCAGGCCCCGGGCAACGGCACTGGCACCGGCACCGGCATCGAGGGCATCCCGTGGACGGAGGCGCCGGACGCGTCGAGGCAGCTCCCGGGCCTCGACAGCACCGCCCCCGCGACGCCGAGCGAGCCCGCCTGGGACGACGACCCCTTCCACCGGACCACCCCCGCAGCCACAGCACTCCGCCCCCGGGACGCCGAACTCGTCGAGGGCGCGGGCGCGGCGACCGTGACAGTCCTGGGCGAGCTGTTCCCGAGCCTGCTCCCCGCAGGCCTGGAGCGCCGCCAGGAGCTGCGCGCCCTGGGCGTGCCGCGCGTGCCGCTGGGCGAGTTCATCGACCGGCTCGCCGGGGCCGAGCGCCCGGCGGACTGGTGGTGGCGGCTCTACGACAGCCTCGCGGGCGTGGACCCGGACCGGTTGACGGGCCTGCCCGTGCCGCTGGCGGACGGTCGTACGGCGATCGGCCCGCGCCAGGTCCTGCTGCCGCTGCCGACGACCGAGGAGGCGGGCCCGGAAGGCCCGAACTCGGAGCACCTGGCCCGCCTGGGCCTGAAGGTCGCCCACCCCGACGCCGCGCACCCCCTGCTGGAGAAGCTGGGCGCGACCCCGTCGTCGCCCCGCGCGATCCTGACGACGCCGCAGGTCCGCTCGGCGGTGGCGACGTCCCTGGACGCCGAGGAGAGCTGGGACGAGGACTTCGGCGCGGGCCTGGACCCCGACACGCTCGCCGAGATCGTCCTCGCGCTCGTCCGCGACGCCGACCTGGCGCCGGGCGACGAGCCGTGGCTGGCGGCCCTGGCCCTCCCCGACGAGGACGGCGAGCTGGCCCCGGCGGGTGAACTCGTCCTCCCCGGCAGCCCGTTCGAGCAGGTCATCCGCCCGGGAGAGCTGGCCGCGTGCGACGCGGAGCTGGCCGGGCGCTGGGGTGAGCAGCCGCTGACGGCGGTCGGCGTGCTGGCGGACTTCGCGCTCGTCCGCGCCGCCGACGTCGTCCTCGACCCCGACGAACTGGAGCCGCGCGACGGCGACTTCGCCGAGCCCGACGACGCGGGGCTGCTCGACGCCGTCGACGTCTGGTGCGAGGACGTCCTCGACCGGCTCCCCGACACGCCGGTGCCGCCCGTGGCCACGGAGATCGTGGCGGTCCGGGACCTGGACCTGGTCGACGACGACGCGTGGCCGCAGGCCCTCGCCCTGCTGTCCCGCCCGCCGCTGCGGGACGCGCTGACGACGCCGATGCGGATCCTGCTGCCGGACGGCACGACCGAGTCCGTGCGCCCGTACACGGCGTGGTGGCTGCGCGGCCACCCCGTCCTGGACGGCCGCCGCCCGGCCGGTCTGCGGGTGGCGGGCGGCGACCCGCTGCTGGAGGGCCTCTACGAGGCGGCGGACGCGGGCGGCCTCGCCGACGAGCAGGTGCTGCGGGCGCTGGGCGTCCGTACGTCCGCGGCCGCGCTGCTGGACGAGCCGGGCGGCGCGGCGGAGCTCCTGGCCCGCCTGGCGGACCCGGCCTGCCCGGTCCGCCCGTCGCAACTGCACGCGTTGCACGGCCTGCTCGCCGACCTCGACCCGGACGAGGTCACGCTCCCGGACGAGCTGCGGGCCGTGGTCGACGGCGAGGTGCGTGTCGTCGACGCGGCGGACGCGGTCGTCGCGGACGCGCCGGACCTGCTGCCGCTGGCGGCGGGTCTCCCGCTGCTGCCGGTCGCCCCGGAACGGGCCGCCGCGCTGGCGGAACTTTTGCAGGTGCGACGCCTGAGCGAGGTCGTCCCGGCGGAGATCGAGGCGGCCGAGGGCGAGGTGCGGGAGGTTCCGGAGGGCGTACGCGTCCTGCTGCCGGGCGCCCCGGCGACGTACGTCGAGCACGACGAGCTCGTGGTCGACGGCATCGAGCTGGACTGGCGCCATGGCCCGGACGGCGTGCTGCACGCGGCGACGCTGGAGGGCGTCGCGGCTGGCCTGGCCTGGGCGGCCGGCGCGTGGTCCCGCCGCTTCGAGGCGGCGGCGCTGCTGGAGGACCCGTCGCGGACGGACGAGCTGGAACGGGCGCGCTGGTTCGACTAGTTCGGCGAGTTCGGCGAGTTCGACCAGGGCCTGCCTGCCGGGCGGCTCGCCCTGTTCCCCTACTTCCCCAGGAGCCCCACATGCCCCGTAGTCGTCGTCGGTTATCCCTGGCGACAGCCGTAGCAGCGCTGGTCTGTGCCGTCCCCGCCCTGACGGCCGGCGGCCCCGCCCCGGCACGGACGGGTGAGGCCGCCGCCGGCCCCGTCCGGGCGAAGCCGCTCGTCATCGCGCACCGCGCGGGTACGGGCGATGCCCCGGAGAACACCCTTGAGGCCGTCGAACAGTCCCTGAAGGCGGGCGTCGACGGCGAGTGGCTGAGCGTCCAGGCGACCCGGGACGGTGTGCCCGTCCTCTACCGGCCGGCGGACCTCTCCGCCCTGACCGACGGCTCCGGGGCCGTCGCCGACAGGGACTTGAGCGACCTCGCCTCCCTGAACGCCGGCCACAACTTCAAGGACGCGAACGGCGAGTTCCCCTACCGCACCCGCCCGGTCCGCATCCCCACCCTCGCCGCGGCGCTGGCCGCCGTTCCCGAGGGCAAACAGCTCTACCTGGACCTCAAGCAGACGCCCGCCCGGCACGTCGTCGAAGCCGTGACGCGCGTGCTGGACGAGAAGAAGGCGTGGGGCCGGGTCGGTCTGTACTCCACGGACGCGGAGGTCACCCGGCTGCTGGCCGGGATCCCGGGGGCGCGCGTCGCCGAATCCCGGGACGCCACCCGGCAGCGGCTGGCCGAAGTCGCCCTCGAACACACCTGCAAGAGCGCGCCCACGGGCTCCTGGGCCGGGTTCGAGCTGAAGCGGCAGATGGTGCTCCAGGAGCAGTTCACCCTCGGCACGGGAGCGTCCCCCGTCACCGCTCAGCTGTGGACGCGAGAGGCCGTCGCCTGCTTCCGCTCCGCCTCCCGCCGCATGCCGATCGTGATGCTCGGGGTGAACACGCGAGCCGACCTCGGCACGGCCACCCGGCTCGGCGCCACGGCCGTCCTCGTCGACTCGCCCCGGCAGATGATCCCGCGCACCAGCTGAACTCTTCACGTTTCCCTACTCAAAGGAGAGCAACATGCTGGAAAGCCGAATGACGACATTGTGTCCTTAGTCGACTGAGCAGCTGACGGATCGTTGGGTGATGGCCAAGAATGCCGTCATGCGTTCGACTTCCCGACGATCCGTCCTGGCCGGCCTGGCGGCGGCCGCCGTTGCCGTGCCCGCGACCGGTGCGCTCCCCGCCCGCGCCTACGCCGCGGACACCGCCTCTGGCGACGAGCTGTTCGCCTCCAACACGGCGCTCTACGACAGCCCCCTCTTCCAGGAGGGCACCGACTGGGCCCGCCGCTACCGCAGGACCGGCCTGGACACCGTTCCGGGGCACTCCAGGGCCACGCCCCCGCTGACGTCCGTGATAGCCCCGCACGGCGGCAATCTGGAGAAGGGCACCAGCGAGCTGTGCCTGGCGATAGCGGGCTACGCGCCGGAGGACCCCCTGACCCGCTACGGCGACTCCGGGCCCGCTTACGACTACTGGATGTTCGACGTCCTCGCGACCGAGAGCGGCAGGGTCACCCAGCTGCACGTCACCTCGACGCACTGCGACGACCCCGCCGCGCTCGCGATCGTCGGCGGCAGCCGCTACACGGTCTCCCTCCACGGCTGCAAGAACCCCGGCGGCTCCGGGACGCAGAACCTCGTACAGATCGGCGGCCGCGACGCAACCCTCAAGAAGCTCCTCCAGCAGCTCCTCCGGGACCGCCTGGGCAACGATGTGACCGTCACCCTGCCCACCGGCGGCCTGGACGGCGACGAGCCGCTGAACATCTGCAACCGCACCTACGGCGGCGCGGGCGCGCAGCTGGAGATCTCCACCGACCTGCGCAGGGCCATGTTCGGCGACTTCTCCTCCCCGGCCGCGCGGGCCGCGACCTACGGCCGGTCCGCCGACGGCACGGCGGCCCATTACTGGGACGGCTTCGTCACCGCCGTCCGCGAGGCGATCGCCCGCAGGGAGAAAAGCGGCGGCTGAGCACCCCGGCTGTGAGTATCCGCCCGGGATCTCTACCCTTGGTGCCCGCCACGTTGTGGCGTGAGTGGCATGGGTGGCGAGTGTGAGGGAACGGAGCGTGCGGTGACGACGGGGGAGCCGAACGGCGAAAATCTGGCCGGAAAGGTACTCGGTGGGCGATACCGGGTGACCGCGACGCTCGGCCGCGGTGGCATGGGCGTGGTCGCCCGGGCGGTGGACGAGCTGCTCAACCGAGAGGTCGCCGTCAAGATCCTTCGGGCCTACACCGACACCTCCGGGCCCGACCTCGCCGACCTACGGGCCAGGATGCAGCGGGAGGCGCAGGCGGCCGCCCGTATCCGGCACAGCGGCGTGGTCACCGTCCACGACGTGACCGAGGACCAGGGCCTCCCGGTCATCGTCATGGAACTCGTCGACGGCCCCTCGCTCGACGACGTCCTGTCCGAGCGCGGCACGCTCGAACCGCACGAGGCCGCCGCCATCGGCGCCAAGCTGATGGACGCCCTCGACGCCGCCCACCGGGCCGGCGTGCTCCACCGCGACGTCAAGCCGGGCAACGTCCTGCTGGAGCGCGGCGGCAGGGTCGTCCTGACCGACTTCGGCATCGCGACCCTGGACGCCACCGGCGACGACGCCATGGCCAAGCTGACTCGCAGCGGCGAGATCATCGGCTCCCTCGACTACCTGCCACCGGAGCGCGCGCAGGGCGTGGAGCCCGGCCCCGCGTCGGACATCTGGTCGCTCGGCATGACGCTGTACGCGGCGGTGGAGGGCGCGTCGCCGTTCCGCCGTACGTCCGTGTGGTCCACGCTTCAGGCGATCGTGAGCGAGCCGCTGCCGGAGCCGAAGCGCGCGGGCGCGCTCACGCCCGTGCTGCGTGCGCTGATGGCGAAGGAGCCGCAGGACCGGCCGACCGCCGACCAGGCACGCGAGATGCTGGAGCGGGTCGCGGCGGGAAGCCCGGCTTCCGCACCTGCGGCGCCTTTGCCGCCTGCCGCCGTGCCCCCGGGCTTCGGCGCCCCGCCCCCGACGTTCGGCCACCCGCCCACAGCCGCCGTCACCCCGCCGCCGCAGCCGGTCGCCCCGCAGCCCCAGCCGCCGTACGGCGGCGGCTACGGCTACCCGCAGTCCGCCCAGGCGCCGTCGGCCCAGCCCCCCGCATCGCCGACGGCGGGCCGGAAGCGGCGCCGCAGCCGTGCGGTCATAGCCGGGGCGGCAGCGGCCGTCGTGCTCGCCGGTGGCGGCGTCAGCTACGCCCTGATGGGCGAGCACGACGACAAGCGCGGCAACGTGGCGCAGGGACCGTCGGCCACGCCCGACGCCGCGCCGGACGGCGACATGGTCACCGCACCGTCCGAAGGCCCCGTCGTGGTGCCGTCCGGCACCCCCTCGGGGCCGACCCCGAGCGTCACGCCCGACGACGGCAAGCACGGCAAGGCGAGCCCTTCGGCGACGCCGAGCGGCGGCAAGTCCCCGAAGGAGTCCCCCTCCCCGTCGTCGACGGTGTCGAAGAGCTGCACCGGCTGGCAGCACGTGGACCCGAGGCCGGGCACCTACGCCTACATGTCCGGTACGTACCGCCTGGGAACCGGCCCCTACGCGGCCTGCCCCACGCTGGACCCGGCCAAGTCCGGCGTGAAGGTCTGGTTCCACTGCTACATCACCAATGCCTACGGCCATAAGTGGACCTACGTCCGCATCGAGGGCACGAAGACCATGGGCTGGATGTACAACGGCAACTTCACTCGCCAGAACGGCCCGGACACTCCCTGCTAGCGGCCGGCCCGGCCGCCGTACCCTGGCAGTACGGCGATATCTCCGTACGCCGGGAGGCCGCCATGACCAGAAAAGTCGCCGACTGCCGAAAGGCTCCGAGCGAATCCAATTGCACGCTGACGATCGCGGGCGAGGAAGAGGAAGTCCTCCGAGCCGCGACCGAGCACGCGGTGTCCGTGCACCAGCACGAGGACACGCCCGAGCTCCGCGAGATGATTCGCGGCATCCTGGAGGACGAAGCGGCGGCCCCGGGCTCCTGATGCCACAGCGCGGCGCCCTCCCCGCCACGGCGGGGAGGGGAGGGCCGCGTGTGCGTATGCGCTGCGCTCAGCGGCGGAGCCGCCCGGAGCGGACGTCGCTTATGAACGAGGTCCAGGCCGCCGGCTCCAGCAAGATCGCAGGACGGGCCTTGTCCTTGGCGTCGCGGACGCCGATCAGGCCGGATCGAGTCGCGATCCCCGCGACCTCGACGCAGTTCTGTCCGGCATTGCTGTAGGACGACTTCACCCAGGCGGTGGGCGTTTGTGCAACGGCTCGTATGCTAGGCATCGTTGATCTCTCGCGATAGTTGCTGAAGGAATCCCGGAGTCTGTTCAGGCGGCATGGCGGAGGCTTGGAGGGCGTTGAACCTGCGGGAGAACCGTCCGACCTCGCGCGGCTTGTCCGACATGGACATGGCTCCCCATGGCACGTCGACCTGGACAGCCGAGGGCAGCGATTCGCCCAGGTCGAGAATCGTGAAGTCGCTGTAGAAGCGATAGCTGATCTCGCCTGTTCTCAGGATCTGTACCGTCACGTTCTCGAGTTCCGAGAGCGCGGCGATTTCGGCGTACTGCTCACGCATCACGTGGGCGCTTCCGACGGTGTGGCGGAGTGCCGCTTCCCCGAGGATCGCCCAGAACATCACAGGCTCTTCCTGCCGGGTCAGCAACTGCTTTCGCATCATCCGCAGCCGAACGCTTTGTTCGATGTACTCGCTCGTGAACTCGTCGTGCAACTTCTCCATCTCGAAGACAGTGGTTGCGTAACGTTCGGTCTGGAGCAGGCCGAGGACAAGAGTGGGATGCCACGCCTTGATGCCGCGTGCGACGGACTCGACACCGAAGAAAGTCCGCACGGACGTGTGGACTGTGCTGGCGAAGGACGTCCACTCCTGACTGCCTGACTCGCGATGCAATCGGACGAGCGACTCGATGTGCTCTTCGTCGCTGATGCCGTACCGGTCGAGGAGATCCCGTAGGTGGCCGGCCTGCTTGAGCGGGATGCTTCCGGTCTCTACGCGTTGCAGCTGTGTCTCACTGAACCCCAGGCCTGCGACGACCTGTTCAAGTGTCAGGTCTGCTTCGCGTCGCAACCGGCGGAGTTCGACCCCGAGTTCGATCCGTCGAGCGGTTGGACCAATTCGCGCGCCCACCCTCATCGCCTTCCGTGGTCGCTTGGTGCTGAGTCGAGTCTGGCATCCCGTGATGGCTTCGTGCACCCCTCTGCTCCCCCTGTGCGCGCCTCTGGCCTTGTTGTTCGTATGTCCGGGTCACGGCCACCGCCGTGGACGCGGCTGTGAACGGCCGCCCGGTGGGCGACGCGGTCCGGGAGGACGCCCTGGCGGTCGTCAGGGAGGCCCGCGCCCGGCTCGGGCTCGGGGCCGGCGACGGCTATGTGTCAGCGATCATCCGCATCAGGAGCCTGGGAAGAGGCGCCGAAGCGCTGCTGGAACAGCAGCAGTTGCTTCGCCTCACCGGATCGATCGCCACCGTCGCCGTGCCCCACTCCTCCGGCCCCGACGTCACCGTCCTCGCGCCGGCGGAAACCTGCACGACCTGCCATGAACTCGTTGCGAAAAGGCATGACTTGCAGGCCCGGAACGACTGGCGTGCCGCCCGGGAGGCGAACAACCGCCTGGATGGCCACCGCCGTACCGACCACACCGCGGCCGGTGCTATCCCGCCGGTCGACTGACCGCCCCCGCCGCCTTCCGCTCGTCGGCGGTCGTCAGCCAGAAAAAGATCGGTGGCAGGCCGAGTTCGAGGGCCATCAGGACGATCTGGAGTCCGTCCGGGCGGCCGACGTCGGCCCAGGAGACGAGGCGGTTGAGGCCGCCGAGGAAGAAGATCCCGGCAAGCCATCGCACGGCCTTCGACGGGATGGGCGACTGCCGGGCGGCCCAGATCCAGAGCAGCCCGTAGCCGAGGAAGATCGCGCTGAAGAAGCGCACCAGGCTGTCCACGGTCGGGCCGCCCGACTTCCCGTCGGGTATCGAGTCCATACCGGAGACGATGTGCATCACGCCGATCGCCACGCAGGCGATGCCCATCGTCCATGACAGCCATGAGAGAAGCCTGGACCTGATCATGTCGAGCGGTCCCCCTTCGCCTTAGTAGGCACATGCCTACTAAGGCGAAGGTAGGTTCGTTGGTAGACACGCGTCAAGTAATCTGGGCGACGTGACCAACCCCCGCCGCAGGCTCCAACCGACCGAGCGACGCGAGCAGTTGATCGAGGTCGGAGCGCGGCTGTTCGCGGCGAGGCCGTATCACGACGTGCTGATGGAGGAGGTCGCCGAACAGGCCGGCATCTCCCGGGCCCTGCTCTACCGGTACTTCCCGAACAAGCGCGTGTTGTTCGCCGCGATCTACCGGCAGGCGTCCGACCGGCTGCTGGCCGAGACGCCGATCGACCCGGCGGGCTCCCCGTTGGAGCAGTTGTCCGCAGGGCTCGACGTCCACTTCGACTACTTCGCCGCGAACAAGAACACGGTGCTCGCCGCGAACGCGGAGCTCACGGGCGATCCCGTGATTCAGGCCATCATCAACGACGAACTCGCCGAGCTGAGACGGCGCGTGCTCGACGCGACTGGTCTTGAGGACAGGGCCAGGGGCGTGGTCTCCGCCGCGCTGACGAGCTGGCTGGTGTTCGTGCGCGCGCTGTGCGTGGAGTGGCTGGCGAATGAGACGTTCTCCCGCACGGAGCTGCACGACATGTGCGTCGGCGCCCTGCGGGGGGCGCTGGGCGCGGTCACGGACGTCGGCCGGCTCCTCGGCGAAGCGGACGGCCCCGGAAATTGACCCACCATTCCCACCGGGAATTGCACCATCCCCCGGGTCTTCCCGCTGCCTAGAGTCGTGATCACGACCTAGGAGGACAGGACACCATGACCAGCAAGAACGCCGACTTCACCACCCTCCTCACCCGTGCCGCGGAAGCCGAGATCACGAGCGACCCGAGCAGCGTCATCACGCTGCTGGCCGACTCGGACACCACCGGCGGCCTGATGACGAGCTACCGCTCGACGTTCGCCGAGGGGGCACCGGGCGCGCCGGCGCACTTCCACACCCGGGCCGCCGAGATGTTCTACGTCATCGACGGCTCGCTGCGGGTCCTCGTGGACCAGGAGATCAAGGTGCTGGAGGCGGGGGACTTCCTCCTCGTACCGCCGCGCACCCCGCACGCCTTCGCCGCCGCGCCCGGCCGCGAGGCCGACGTGCTGATCACCTTCACGCCCGGCATGGCGCGCTTCGACTACATGCGGCTGCTGAACCGCGTGATGCGGGGCGAGGCGAGCCCGCAGGAGATCAAGGACTCCTCCGAGCGCTTCGACAACCACTACGTGAACAGCCCTGTGTGGAACGCCGCGCTCGGCGTCTGAGATTTGCGGCCTCCGGGGCGAGTGCCAGGCCGTCTCCGCCTGACTCATGAGGGTGACAAGGCGGTTGAAGCGGGCAGCAGTGGGGCAATTCCCCCCGTCCGGGGTCACGCTCCCCAAGGACGGAAGGAGAACCCCATGGCCAATGTTTCCATCCACGATTTCGCCTTCATTCCCGGCCAGTTGGCGATCGCCGCCGGCGATACGGTCGTCTGGACCAACGAGGACGGCACCGACCACACGGTGACGGCCGACGACGGCTCCTTCGACTCGGGCGCCTTCGGTCAGGGCGGGACCTCCTCCCGCACCTTCACCCTGAGCGGGACGTTCCCGTACCACTGCGACATCCACCCAGAGATGACGGGGACAGTCACGGTCACCTGAACACGATCGCGCGCCGGCCGTCGCCCGCGAGGGCTGCCAGGGGTGTCCGGCGGGTCAGTAGCGACGCACGACATCCGGGCACGGCCCCCGTAGTCTCGTGGCACACAACCGCATCCGTGAGGAGTCGCTGTGGATGGGAAACGATTCACCGGCAAGGTCGTCATCGTCACCGGCGCCGGATCCGGCATCGGCGCCGCCACCGCCTATCGCTTCGGGCGCGAAGGCGCCACCGTGATCGCCGTCGGGCGGACCGAGGACAAGCTGAAGCACGCCGCGGCAGACGCACCCGCCGGTTCGGTGATCGTCCCGCGCGTCGCGGACGTCTCCGACGAGTCCGCGATCACCGAGCTGATCGCGGGCGTGGCCGAGGAGTACGGGCGGCTGGACGTGCTGGTCAACAACGCGGGCATGGGCCTGCCCGGAACCGTCGAGCAGACCGGCACCGCCGCCTGGCGCCAGATCCAGGGGGTCAATATCGACGGCGTCTTCTTCGCGTCGCGCGCCGCCCTGCCCCATCTGCGGCGCGTCGGCGGCTGCATCGTCAACGTCGGTTCTGTCTCCGGGCTCGGCGCGGACTGGGGGCTGGCCGCGTACAACGCCGCCAAGGGGGCGCTGGTCAATCTGACCAACGCCATGGCGCTCGACCACGGCCACGAGGGCGTACGCGTCAACGCCGTGCACCCGAGCCTCACCGTCACCCCGATCACCGTGCCCGTCGTCGAGAACGAGGAGCTGATGGCCGCGTTCCGGCAGCGGATTCCGATGGGGCGCGCCGCCGAACCGGGCGAAGTCGCCGACGTCATCGCCTTCCTGGCCGGTCCGGACGCCCGGTTCGTCAACGGCGCCCACATCCCGGTCGACGGCGGGCTCAGCGCGTCCAGCGGTCAGCCGCGCATGTTCTGACCGCCGGGCGGCGCGGGTGGTGTCATTCGCACAACGCGGAGTTGGTCGCGTCCAGTTGCTTGCGGCCGGCGTCGGTGTCGACGTGCATCGTGTTGGTCATCACCGCGGCATGCCGGCCGTCGGCGGTGACCGTGGTCAGCGAGCTGTAGCCCGGCACCGCGCCATTGTGTCCCCACGCCGTGCCACCGCAGGGCAAGGGGATGCTCTCAAGTCCCAGTCCGTAGCCGATGCCCTGGACGACGGGCACGGTCTTCTCCATCTCGGCCAGGCTCGCGCCGGACACGACCTTGCCGCCGATGAGCGCCTGGTAGAACGTGGTCAGGTCCTGCTGCGTCGAGATGATCGCTCCCGCCGAGCTGTACGCGGACGGTTCCACCTCCGACGTGTTGTCGACCCAGAAGAAGAGCGGGCCGATCCTGTTGCCGACGTATCCCGGCACGAACCGGACGGGGAGGGTGCGGTCGCCCGCCGCGGGGAACGTGGTCTGGGTCAGGCCGAGCGGCTCGATGATCCGGCTGGTGATCGCCCGGGCGACCGGCATGCCGGTGATCTTCTCGATGAGCATGCCGGCGATCTGGAAGTTCGTGTTGGAGTAGTGGAATTCGGCGCCCGGCGCGGACACCGACCGGTAGCTCAGTCCGTCGCGCACCAGCGCGGACAGGGTGAAGGTGCCATCCGGGTTCCGCGAGGTCGGGTTCCTGGACTCCGCGACTCCGCTGGTGTGCTGGAGAAGCTGCCGGACGGTGATGGCATTGCCGTCGTAGCCGTTTCCGTCCACCACACCCGGCAGGTACCGCCCGATCGGTGTGTCGAGGGAAACCTTGCCCTCGTCGACCAGTTGCAGCACCACGGCCGCGGTGAAGGTCTTGGTCTGGCTGCCGATACGGAAGTGGAAGATGGGCTGGAGGGGCTTGTTGGTGTTGACGACAGCGGTACCGGCGGAAAGGTTCCAGGAGCCGGTGCTGTCACCGGCGTAGAGCCCGGCACCCGGTCCGGCTTGCGCCTGGTAGGAGTTCAGCGCCGCCTGGGTGGCCGGGTGGTCGGCGGCCGGCTGGGCCTGCACGGAAGCCGGCAGCGCCAGCACGGTCGCGACCGCGATGCCGAGTGCGGCCGCCGGTATGCGTCTGCGAAGTTTCATCGTCACGGATCTCCTCGCCGGATGGACGGGCACGGTGATCGAAGTCTTTGCGTGGCGCGTATCGCGGGCGAGAGCTTCACCAGCCAAATATCCGGTCAGCCCGGGCTGTGCCCCCGTGCCGCCTCGTCCCCTACAGCCGCCGCTCGTAGCGCACCCCCGGGCGGCCGCCGACAGCGACCTCCTCCACGAACACGAACCCGTTGCGTTCGAGGACGGTCCGGGAGGCCGGATTGTCGAGGGTGGTGCGGGCCGTCAGGGACGAGAGGCCGTACGTCGTCGCGGCCAGGCCGCACAGCGCGGCGACCGCGGCCGTCGCCACGCCCCGGCCCGCCGCCCGTTCGCCGATCCGGTAGCCGACCTCGGCGGTGCCCCGCTCCACGTCCCACTCCACGTCCACGAGGTTGGCGCGGCCGATCAGCAGGCCGCTGCCGCTGCCGCTGCTGCTGTCGCTGCCGTCCAGGACGACGTGGAAGTGGATCCCGCCCGTCTCCTGCTCGGCCAGCCGGGCCTCGTGGATGGACGCGAAGCCGGCGAAGTACGCGTCGCCGCGGTCCGGTATGGACCGGGCGAAGTACGCGCGGTTCTCCCGCTCGAAGGCCAGCAGGGCGGGCGCGTGGTCCGCTCGGAGCCGCTCCAGTCTGATCATGTCCGGAGCGTACGGAGGGCCCCGCGGGCTCCGCCATGGTCGGGAGCACTCCTGTGCCGGGGTACTATGGATGAGTCACGCGCCGCTAGCTCAGTTGGTTAGAGCAGCTGACTCTTAATCAGCGGGTCCGGGGTTCGAGTCCCTGGCGGCGCACACAGTGACGATGGCCTCACCATTCGGTGGGGCCATCGTTCGTTTCCGCTGGAAACGGGGCCCTACGCCGGGAAGCGGCGGCTCACCCACCCCCACGTGAGCTCCAGTGCCACCCCCGCCGCCGCCGCGATGGCGACCGCCGTCCACGGCATCGTCGCCCCGATGAGCTTCAGCGCGAAGAAGCGCTGGAGCCAGGGCACCACGAGGACCACCACGAACCCCGCCCCCATCGCCGCCACCAGCGCCACGCGCCACCACGTGTACGGGCGGGCGATGATCGCGAGCACCCACAGGGAGATCAGGAAGAGGGTCAGCGTCGCCGCGCTGGTCTCGGCGCCGAGCGTGTCGGCGGGGGCGAGCCCGGCGTCCGCGTAGTGGGCGCGGGCCAGGAGGTACGCGGCGAAGGTGGCCGCGCCCGCGATCAGGCCGGACGGGATCGCGTACCGCATCACGCGGCGGACGAAGTGGGGGCGGGCCCGTTCCTTGTTGGGGGCCAGGGCGAGGAAGAACGCCGGGACGCCGATCGTCAGCGTCGACAGCAGCGTCAGGTGCCGGGGGAGGAAGGGATAGGAGACCCGGGTGCAGACGACCAGCACGGCGAGCAGCACCGAGTAGACGGTCTTGGTCAGGAACAGCGTGGCCACGCGCGTGATGTTGCCGATGACGCGCCTGCCCTCCGCCACGACCGAGGGCAGGGTGGCGAAGCTGTTGTTCAGGAGCACGATCTGGGCGACGGCCCGGGTGGCCTCCGAGCCGGAGCCCATCGCCACACCGATGTCGGCGTCCTTCAGGGCCAGGACGTCGTTGACGCCGTCGCCGGTCATGGCGACCGTGTGGCCCCGGGACTGGAGGGCGCCGACCATGTCCCGCTTCTGTTGCGGGGTGACGCGGCCGAAGACCGCGCCCCGGTCCAGGGCCGTGGCCATCGCCTCCGGCTCGCGCGGCAGCTTCCGGGCGTCGACGGGGGCCTCGGCGCCGGGCAGGGCGAGCTTGGCGGCGACGGCGCCGACGGAGACCGCGTTGTCGCCGGAGATCACCTTGGCGTGGACGTTCTGCTCGGCGAAGTAGCGCAGGGTCTCCGCCGCGTCGGAGCGCAGCCGCTGCTCCAGGACGACCAGGGCGGTGGGGCGTACGCCCTCGGTGACGCGCGGGTCGTCCAGGTCGCGGGCGGCGCGGGCGAGCAGCAGGACGCGCAGGCCCTGGGCGTTGAGCCGGTCGGTCTCGGCGAGCGCGGGGTCGCCGGCGGGCAGCAGGACGTCGGGGGCGCCGAGCAGCCAGGTGCCGGACTCGCCGTCGGGGCCGTTGAGCGCGGCGCCGCTGTACTTGCGGGCGGAGGAAAAGGGCAGCGCCTCCGTGCAGCGCCAGCCGCCCGAGCCGTCGGGGTAGGCGTCGATGATCGCCTGGAGGCTGGCGTTGGGACGGGGGTCGGCCTCGCCGAGGGCGCCGAGCACCTGGCGCACGGACGACTCCCGGTCCCCGGCCCCGGCCAGTACGCGCAGCTCGCTGACGTCCATGCCGCCCTCGGTGAGGGTGCCGGTCTTGTCGAGGCAGACGACGTCGACGCGCGCGAGCCCCTCGATGGCGGGCAGCTCCTGCACCAGGCACTGTTTGCGGCCCAGCCGGATGACGCCGATGGCGAAGGCGACGGAGGTGAGCAGCACCAGGCCCTCGGGGACCATCGGCACGATCCCGGCGACCATGCGCCGTACGGCCTCCCGCCAGTCGTGGCCCTGGACCACCAGCTGGCTGACGACCAGGCCGATGGCGGCGGGCAGCATCAGCCAGGTCACGTACTTGAGGATCGTGCTGATGCCGGTGCGCAGCTCGGAGTGGACGAGCGTGAAGCGGGTCGCCTCCTCGGCGAGCTGGGCGGCGTAGGCCTCGCGGCCGACCTTGGTGGCGGTGAACGCGCCGCCCCCGGCGACGACGAAGGAGCCGGACATCACCGGGTCGCCGGGCTTCTTGAGCACCGGGTCGGCCTCGCCGGTGAGCAGCGACTCGTCGATCTCCAGGCCCTCGGCCTCGACGACCTCGCCGTCGACGACGCACTTGTCGCCGGGGCCGAGCTCGATGACGTCGCCGAGGACGATCGCGCCGGTGGGGAGGGGCACGGGGGCGCCGTCGCGGCGGACGGTGGGCTTGGCCTCGCCGATGACGGCGAGGCCGTCGAGGGTCTTCTTGGCGCGCAGTTCCTGGAAGATGCCGATCGCGGTGTTGGCGATGATGACGAAGCCGAAGAGGCCGTCCTGGAGGGGGCCCACGGCGAGGATGATCAGGAAGAGGACGCCGATGATGGCGTTGAACCGGGTGAAGACGTTCGCCCGGACGATCTCCCGGGTGGAGCGGGAGGACCGTACGGGTACGTCGTTGACCTCGCCCCGTGCCACGCGCTCGGCGACTTCGGCGGCGCTCAGCCCGGGATGCGCGGTTGTCACGATCTGCGAGGGATCGCTCATGTTCCGACGGTAACCGGACGGATGGGGGCCCGCCCGGTCATGCCGTCAGCCGGAAGTCAGCCCGTCAGCCCGTCAGCCCGTCACCCGTAAGTCAGCGCTGCTCCGCACCCTGGGTGGCCTGGGCCGCCGCGTGCCGCTTGATCGCCGCGTCCCGCTTACGGACGTACCAGATGCCGATCAGCCCCAGCCCGCCCCCCGCGAGGCAGGTCCACACCCACCACAGGTGTCCGTGGTCCCGGAACCAGCCGTAGAACGGCAGTTGCCCGAGGAAGAGGACGAACCACACGATCGTGCCGCCCGTGATCGTCGCGACGACCGGGCCCTCCAGGGGCTCGGGCGCTTCGTGCGTCGGTGTCCACTTCGTCATGGCGGCCAGCCTAGTGCGTCCGGGTGGGCGGGCGGCGGTGGAGCCCTTGCGCCATCGGGGTCTACGCGCGGAGATAGCCAAGCGGCCTTTGTTTATTCATACTGAATCGAACTGGATTTGATTGTTTGCTTTTGTCTGATCATACAGGAAAGATCAAAAGCGGCCCGTCTCTGATCCATTTGTTTTGTCCCGACGGCCTCCAGGCCGCCCTCACGACTGAGGTCACGCATGCCCACCTCGGCCACCCCAGCCGTCGACGCCCCGCAGCCGTCCCCCACGCCCCCCACGGGGACGAACGTCCTCGACCGGTACTTCCGGATCAGCGAGCGGGGTTCGTCCGTCTCCCGGGAGCTCCGCGGTGGACTGGCGACGTTCTTTGCGATGGCGTACATCATCGTGCTGAACCCGATCATCCTCGGGGCCGGTCACGACAAGTACGGCCATCAGCTGGACAACGGCCAGTTGGTCACGGCCACCGCGCTGATGGCCGGTCTGTCCACCGTCCTCATGGGCGCGATCGGCAACGTCCCCATCGCCTGTGCCGCCGGCCTCGGCATCAACGCCGTCGTCTCCCTCCAGCTCGCGCCCAAGATGAGCTGGCCGGACGCGATGGGCATGGTCGTCCTCGCCGGCCTGGTGCTGATGGTGCTGGTCGCCTCCGGTCTGCGGCAGCGCGTCATGGACGCGATCCCCGGCGGGCTGCGGCGCGCCATCGCGATCGGCATCGGCATGTTCATCTCGCTGATCGGCCTGGTGGACTCCGGCTTCGTCAGCCGCAACCCCGACGCCGCCCATACGACCGTCCCGCTCGCCCTCGGCCAGGGTGGTCAGCTTCAGGGCTGGCCGGTGCTGGTCTTCGCGGCGGGCCTGCTGCTGACGTTCGTCCTGCTCGTCCGGAAGACGCCCGGCGCGATCCTCATCGGCATCGTCGTGATGACGTTCGTCGCCATCGTGATCAACTCGCTGGTGAAGGTCCCGGACCTCGAGTGGGGCCTGTCCGTCCCCAGCTGGCCGGACAAGATCGTGGACACCCCCGACTTCGGGCTCGTCGGCAAGGTCAGCCTCTTCGGCGGCTTCCACGAGGTGGGCTGGCTCACCGGCTGCCTGTTCGTCTTCACCGTGCTGCTGTCCGGCTTCTTCGACGCCATGGGCACGATCATCGGCGTCGGCGAGGAGGCCGGGCTGACCGACGAGAAGGGTCAGCTGCCCAATATGGGCAAGATTCTGATGATGGACGGCGTCGCCGTCGCCGCCGGTGGCGCGGGCTCGGCCTCCGCCAACACCTGCTTCGTGGAGTCCACGGCCGGCGTCGGCGAGGGCGCCCGCACCGGCCTCGCCAACCTGATGACCGGCGGCCTCTTCCTGCTCGCCCTGGTCTTCACCCCGCTGGCGAAGATCGTTCCCTCGCAGGCCGCCACCCCGGCGCTGCTGGTCGTCGGCTTCCTGATCATGGCGTCCAACGTCAGGGAGATCGACTGGAGTGACTTCACGATCGCCATCCCCGCGTTCCTGACGATCGTCGCGATGCCGTTCACCTACTCGATCACCAACGGCATCGGCATCGGCGTCCTCGCCTTTATAGCGCTGCGCGTCGCGGACAAGCGCGCCCGTGAGATCCCCTGGCTGCTCAACGCGGTCGGCGCCTGCTTCCTGATCTACTTCCTGCTCGACCCGATCGAGCGGGCGCTGGGCGTGAAGTAACCACCGGAGAAGTACCGAAGAAGTACTGATGTGGGGGACGGGCCCGGCCCGTCCCCCACACGTTTTCCTACCGCTTCCTACCGCTTCCTACCGTCGCAGATACGCCAGCACGGCCAGCACCCTGCGGTTGTCGTCCGGCGACGGATCGATCCGCAGCTTGGCGAAGATGCTCGCGGTGTGCTTGGCCACCGCGCTCTCGCTGATGTGCAGCCCGCTCGCGACCGCGGCGTTCGACCGGCCCTCCGCCATCAGCTCCAGCACATCGCGCTCGCGCGGCGTCAGATCGCCGACCGAGCCCCGGGCCTCGCCGCGCGACAGCAGCCGCGCGATGACCTGAGGGTCCATCACCGTGCCCCCGCCGGCCACCCTCCGCACCGCGTCCACGAACTGCGCCGTGTCCGTCACCCGGTCCTTGAGCAGATAGCCGACCGCTCCCTCGCCCCCGGCCAGCAGTTCGTGGGCGTAGAGCTGCTCGACGTACTGTGAGAGAACGAGCACCGGCAGGCCCGGCCGCGCCCGGCGCGCCTCCAGCGCCGCCCGCAGCCCCTCGTCGGTGAAGGTCGGCGGCAGCCGTACGTCCACCACCGCCACATCCGGCGGCGCCGCCTCGTCGAGCAGCGCGCGCAGCAGGGCCGGGCCGTTGTCCACGGCGACGACCTCGCAGCCGTGCTCTTCCAGCGTGCGTATCAGTCCGTCCCTCAGCAGGAAGAGGTCTTCGGCGAGGACAACGCGCACGGAATCTCCATCGTCACGGTGGTCGGCCCGCCCCGCGGGCTGTGCAGGGCGAGGGTCCCGTCGAACGTACCCAACCGGCGCCGGACCCCCAGCAGTCCGGTGCCCCCGGAGACCTCGGCGCCGCCCCGCCCCTCGTCGGTGACGGTGATCGTCAGCGTCGCGCCGTCGTGCGCGAGGACGATACGGACCTCGTCGGCGCCGGAGTGCTTCGCCGCGTTGGCCAGCGCCTCGCCGACCGCGAAATAGGCCGCCGACTCCACAGGCGCCGGCAGCCTGCCCACCAGCCCGTCCGCGTCCACGCGCACATCGAGGAAGCTGTCGAGCGCCAGCGACCGCACGGCGTCGCCGAGCCCCCGGTCGGCGAGGACCGGGGGATGGATGCCGTGGACCAGATCGCGCAGGTCCTGCAATGCCTGATGCGACGTCCGGCGGACGTCCAGCAACAGCGCGCGGGCGCCCTCCGGGTCGCTCTCCAGCCGCCGGACGGCGCTGTCCAGCGTCATGCCCAGGGCGACGAGCCGGGCCTGCGCGCCGTCGTGGAGGTCCCGTTCGATGCGCCGCAGTTCGGCCGCCTGGGCGTCGAGGGCCTCGGCCCGGGTGTCGGTGAGCCGCTCGATCCGCCGGACGAGCTCGGTGCTGCGGGGCGCCGCCAGCAGCACCCGGCTCCACCGGGCGTGCAGCCGCAGCACGGCCGGCGCCGCGAGGACGCCCCCGGCCATGAACGCCACGCCCAGCGCCGCTGCGACCAGCATCGTCGCCGTGCTGCGCACGGGGACGAACGCGTACCAGTTGCCGTCGTCGATCAGCCGCCGGATGAACGGCTGGACGAGCGCGCCGAACGCCCCGTACTCGACGAGGGCGAGGGGCACGGCCACCAGCAGGCCGCCGACCAGCGGCTCCAGCCAGGCCCACGCCAGGTCGCGCCAGAACCCTTCGTCGGCGAGGACCGCACGCGCACTACGGCGATGGAGGGGGAGGGGGTCCGGTGGGGCGATCCGTACGCCCGCCCAGCGGGCGGCCCGGGCGCGGGACCGGTCCGACAGCGCGCGCAGGGCCCGCGCGGCCCATGGCAGCACCCGGAAGCCGGCGCCGACGGGCAGCAGCAGGAGCGCGGCCACCACCAGCGAGCCGACGGCCGACACGGCGATGGCGTGGAGGCTCGCCAGCTGGCACCGGCCGAGGGCGACGAGGCGGGGGAGCGGGATGCGCGGGCGTGGGCCGCGCGGGCGTGGTCTATCGGGCATGGTCCAGGATCGGGTGGATCCTAACGGTCGCCTTCCGGGCCCGCGCCACCGTCCAGACCGCCGCCGCGACCAGGCACGACGCCCCGAACAGGACCATCGGCGGCACCGCGCCCGACTCCTCGTCCATGAACAGCAGCATGCCGAGGTTGATCAGCGCGTGGAAGCCGCCCGCGAGCGGCAGCCGGACCGCCGCCCCCGTGCCCTCCAGGGCCCACCCCAGGACGACCGACATGGACACGGCCCCCAGCAGGAACGCCCCCGCGTACACCGGGTCCTGCGCGAAGACCTGCACATGCCACACGCCCCACACCGCGCCCACGACGACGGACGAGACGAACGGACCGAACCGGTTGCCCAGCAGTGGCTGGAGGAAGCAGCGCCAGCCGATCTCCTCACCGCACGCGCCGATGAACTGCGCGACGACGATCAGCGCGAAGGGGTGCTCCAGTGCGCTCGGGCGGGTGAACCGCGCGTCGCCGCTGAGGGCTCCGTACGCGGCCGCGCTCGCCGCGATGATCAGCACGGCGGTGGCGGCCAGCGCCGGGCCCCGGCGGCCGGCGCCCCGGCCGCTGAACAGCGCCCGTACGACCCCCGGCCACACCAGGGCGACCAGCCCCACCCCCAGCGCGGGCCCGAACTGGGTCAGCTGGACGACCTCGGTGGGGATCCGGGTCGCGGGCTGGGCCGCGCCCAGCGCGCCGGCGGCCAGGAAGGCGACGGTGAGGAACACCCATGCCGCCTTGATCTCGGCACGTGTCATCGGGCGCGTCATCGGACGTGTCATTCGCATGGTGACGACGATCCCGGCTCACGAGGCCCCTGCCATTGGGTCTGGCTGCCGGGCCGGGGTGTACCCAGATGCACCCTGTGTGCTCCCGTACGCCCCAGTGCCCACTTTATTTAGTTCAGGTAATGAGTTAATCTAATAAACATGCCGGACCTGTCCAGCGCACAGCACCACACCCCGCGCGAAACCCCAGACGACGAAGCCGCCGTGAACGCCCTGCGCTCCGCGGTGATGCGGCTGGGCCGCAGGCTCAAGCACCAGCGGGTCGACGAGTCGCTCAGCCCTGCCGAGATGTCGGTGCTGGGCACGCTCGCCCGCTGTGGCTCCGCCACGCCCGGGGAGCTCGCCCGCAAGGAACACGTACAGCCGCCGTCGATGACACGCATCGTGGCGCTGCTGGAGAGCAAGGGCCTGGTCCGGCTGGAGCCGCACCCCGAGGACCGCCGCCAGAAGGTGGTCCGCCAGACCGAGCAGGCCGAGGCCATGCTCGAGGAGAGCCGACGGAAGCGGAACGCCTGGCTGGCCGAACTGGCCGGGCAACTGAACGAGGACGAGTGGGAGACGCTGCGCGCCGCCGCGCCCGTCCTGGAGAAACTCGCGCATCTGTAAGCGCACGGTGAAGGAGGCGAACCCACTTTGAGTACGGGACCCGGAGCAGACTCCGCACCCGCACCGAACCGCCACCACGACGCACGCACCACCTCTCTGCCGCACCCGGGCCGTGGCCCGGAGACCGGTTCCAAGGGGGGCACCTTCAGTTCACTGCGGGTCCGTAACTACCGGCTCTTCGCCGCCGGCCAGGTGGTCTCCAACACCGGTACCTGGATGCAGCGAATAGCCCAGGACTGGCTGGTCCTCGGCATCACCGGCTCCTCAGCCGCCGTCGGCATCACCACGGCATTGCAGTTCCTGCCCATGCTGCTGCTCGGCCTCTACGGAGGCGTCATCGCCGACCGCTACCCCAAGCGGCAGCTGCTGCTGGCCACCCAGGCCGCGATGGCCGTCACCGGCCTCGCGCTCGCCGTCCTCACCCTCACCGGGCACGTCCAGGTCTGGCACGTCTACCTCACCGCGCTCGCGCTCGGCCTCGTCACGGTCGTCGACAACCCCGCCCGCCAGGCGTTCGTCGTCGAGATGGTCGGCCCCGCCGACCTGCGCAACGCCGTCAGCCTCAACTCGGCGAACTTCCAGTCCGCCCGGCTCGTCGGTCCCGCCGTCGCCGGTGTGCTGATCAGCGCCGTGGGCTCCGGCTGGGCGTTCCTCCTCAACGGGCTGTCCTTCGCCGCGCCCATCGCCGCGCTGCTGCTGATGCGCGCCTCCGAGCTCCACAAGGCCGACCGCGCCCCGCGCGGCAAGGGCCAGCTCAAGGAGGGGCTGCGGCATGTCGCCGAACGCCCGGAGCTCATCTGGCCGATCGTCCTGGTCGGCTTCATCGGCACCTTCGGCTTCAACTTCCCCATCTGGCTCACGGCGTTCGTCAACGACGTCTTCCACGCCGACGCCAGTACGTACGGGCTGCTCAACACGCTGATGGCGGCGGGCTCCCTGGTGGGCGCCCTGCTCGCCGCGCGCCGAGGCACCTCGCGGATGCGCATGCTGGTCGGCGCGGCCCTGGCCTTCGGCCTGCTGGAGATCACCGCCGCGCTGGCGCCCTCCTTCTGGGTCTTCGCCCTGTTGCTCGTACCGATCGGCATGTGCGGCCTGACCATCAACGTCACCGCCAACTCCGGTATCCAGCTGGCCTCCGACCCCGCGATGCGGGGCCGGGTGATGAGCCTGTTCATGATGGTCTTCATGGGCGGTACGCCCCTGGGCGCGCCGCTCGTCGGCTGGGTCACGGACGTCTACGGGCCCCGGGTGGGCTTCCTGGCCGGTGGCGTCGTCTCGACGCTGGCGGCGGCGGCGATCGGACTGGTGCTCGTGCGTGCGGGTGGCCTGCGGGTACGGGTCGGCTTCCGTCGGGGGCACCCGGTGGTGGCGTTCGTGCCGCGACAGCCGGTGGCTGAGCCGGCGCGGGTGCCGGCGGCTGTCTGACGGCCGGACCGCGCCGACGCGCGTCGTCCTCAAGCGCCGGACGGGCTGCTGTGCGCTTGAGGACACGTCCGGGGCGGAGCCCCGTGAAGAGCCGGGGCTGCGGGACACTGGCCGTATGCGCCTGTTCGTCGCGGTGAACCCCCCGGAGCCGGCCCTCGCCGAACTCGCCTCGGCCGTCCACGACTTGCGTGCCCTGCCGGGCGGGGAGCGGTTGCGGTGGGCCGAGCGGTCCGGCTGGCACTTCACGCTCGCCTTCCTCGGCGAGGTCGACGAGGCGCTGCTCCCGGAGCTCACCGAGCGGCTGGGGCGCGCAGCGCACCGGCATCCGGCGCACGCGCTGCGGCTGGCGGGCGGGGGCCGGTTCGGGGACCGGGTGCTGTGGGTGGGGGCCGAGGGCGAGGTGGAGGCCCTGCGCGGGCTCGCCCGTTCCGTGATGGCCGGGGCCCGCCGGGCGGGCGTCGTCGTGGACGGGAGCCACTCCTTCCACCCCCACCTCACCCTCGCCCGCTCCGGCGGCGGCCGGGTGAACCTCCGCCCCTACGTCGCGGCGCTGGTGGACTTCCGGGGCCGGGAGTGGCGGGCCGAGCGCCTGGAGCTCGTCCGCAGCCGGCTCCCCGGCGGGGGCGTCCCGGGCGAGCGGCCCCGCTACGAGACGGTCGCGGTGTGGGAGCTCGGCAGCTAGCCGCGGGGCCGCCGGCCGCGCGGTCCCGGAAGCCGGGTCCCTGAGTGACCGCGCCGGATGGCGGTTACGCTCGTGGGGTGGACCCGAAGACCAGGAACCGGATCATGACCGGTGCTCTCGCCGTACTGCTCGTCGTCGTCGCCGTAGTGTCGGCGGTGAAGTAGCCGCCCTCACTTCCAGGTGGCGAGCGTCTTGCTCCCCTGCTCCCAGGTGACGCTGGTCGGCGCCTCGGCACCCGCGTCCGCCACATAGACGGCGCAGCCCGTCACGCTCTGTCCCGGCGCGGCCTTCTCGTAGGCGGACGTGTTCAAGGACTCGCACTTCTCGAAGCCCCGGTACTTCAGCGGATTATTCGGATCGTCGGTGGTGTCCAGGGCGCCGAGGATCGTCAGCTTGGTCAGCCGCTTCTTGTTCCCGTCGGTCACCGAGAAGTACGTGGAGGCGCCGCCCGACTGCCCGGCCTCCGTCTTGGTGAGCTTGTAGCGGAGGTAGTAGGGCGTCCTGCCGGCGTACTTCGACGCGTCCTTGAGGACGCTCAGGTCGGTGCTGCCGCCCTGCTCCAGGCGTTCGACGGTCACGTCGACCTTGGCGTCCTTGTAGCCGGTGACGCTCGCCGTCTCCCCGAACCGGACCTCCTTCCCCTCGTCGGAGGAGGAGCCCGAACAACCCGCCAGCACGACCGTCGCGATCGCCGTGATCGCCGAGACCGAGGCCGTACCGAGGGCCCGGTGCCGTCGCGGAGCCGCTATACCGTTCACCATGGGGCTCACGATAGCCAGCCGGGGGACGTGTTCCGGGGGGATCGCTTCAGTTGAACGGGCCTGAACGGGCCCTCGAACGGCCCCGCGTTTTCCGCGCCGGATACCGGTTCCGCTCGGCCATGCTGAGGGCGTGATCCACGCCGTCCTGCGCGCCCTGGCCGTCACCGGGTCCATGACCTGGGAGATCACCTGGGCGCTGATCCTGGGGTTCGCGCTCTCCGCCGTCGTCCAGGCCGTGGTCCACAAGGAAGCGGTCGTCTCCCTGCTGGGCGACGACCGGCCCCGTACGCTCGCCGTCGCCGCCGGCCTGGGGGTGGCCTCGTCCTCCTGCTCGTACGCCGCCGTGGCGCTGGCGCGCTCGCTGTTCGTGAAAGGCGCGGACTTCACGGCCGCGATGGCCTTCGAGATCGCCTCCACCAATCTGGTCGTGGAGCTGGGGGTGATCCTGGCCCTGCTCATGGGGTGGCAGTTCACGGCGGCGGAGTTCCTGGGCGGGCCCGTGATGATCGCGGTGCTGGCGGTGCTCTTCCGGCTGCTGCTGAAAGAGCCGCTGCTGCGCCGGGCGAGGGAGCAGGCCGAGCGGGGTGTGGCGGGCGCGATGGAGGGGCACGCGGCGATGGACATGTCCGTGGGCGGCGAGGGCTCGTTCGTCCGGCGGCTGCTGTCGCGCGAGGGGTTCACCGCGACGTCCCACGTCTTCGTCATGGAGTGGGCGGCGATCCTGCGCGATCTCGTACTGGGCCTGTTCATCGCGGGGGCGATCGCCGCGTGGGTGCCGGACTCCTTCTGGCGCGCGTTCTTCTTCGAGGGCCATCCGCTGGCCGTGAAGCTGTGGGGACCGCTGGTGGGGCCGCTGGTGGCGATGGTGTCGTTCGTCTGTTCGATCGGGAACGTGCCGCTGGCGGTGGTGCTGTGGAAGGGCGGCATCAGCTTCGGGGGCGTGGTGTCGTTCGTCTTCGCCGACCTGCTGATCCTGCCGATCCTCGCCATCTACCGGAAGTACTACGGCGGCCGGGTCACGCTGTTCCTCCTCGGCACCTTCTACGTCGCGATGGTGATCGCGGGATACGTGGTCGAGTCCGTCTTCGGCGGACTGGGACTGATCCCGGACCAGGCGGCGGCGAAGGTGCCGATGGAGGGGGTCAGCTGGAACTACACGACGTACCTGAACATCGTCTTCCTGACGCTGGCGGCGGTGCTGGTGGTCCGCTTCCTCAAGACGGGCGGGAAGGCGATGCTCAGGATGATGGGCTGAGCCCTCAGGAACGGAACCTCGCGCTCACCAAGCGAAAGCCTCCGGCGAAGGCCCGGGCCCGGGGAAGATCTCGTCCAGCGAAGTGAGCAGCTCCTCCGGAAGCTTCAGCTCCACCGCCCGCAGCGCGGACTCCAGCTGCTCCGCCGTACGCGGCCCCACGATCGGCCCGGTGACCCCGGGGCGGGTCAGCAGCCACGCCAGCGCCACCTCGCCGGGTGCCAGGCCGTGCTTGTCGACCACGTCCTCGTACGCCTGGATCTGGTTGCGGATGCTGCTGTTCGCGAGCGCGTCCGCCGAACGGCCCGACGCGGAACGGGCGCCGCCGCCCTCCCGTTCCTTGCGGAGGACGCCGCCGAGCAGCCCGCCGTGCAGCGGCGACCAGGGGATCACCCCGAGCCCGTACGCCCGCGCCGCCGGGACGACCTCCATCTCGGCGCGGCGCTCGGCGAGGTTGTAGAGGCACTGCTCGCTGACCAGGCCCAGCGAGCCACGGCGGCGGGCGGTCTCGTTGGCCTGGGCGATGTGCCAGCCGGCGTGGTTGGACGAGCCCACGTAGAGGATCTTGCCCTGCTGGACGAGGACGTCCATGGCCTGCCAGATCTCGTCCCAGGGCGTGCGCCGGTCGACGTGGTGGAACTGGTAGAGGTCGATGTGGTCCGTCCGCAGCCGCCGGAGGCTGGCGTCGACGGCGCGGCGGATGTTGAGCGCGGAGAGCCGGTCCTCGTTGGGCCACGGCTCCCCGTCGGCGTTCATCCCGCCGAACACCTTGGTGGCGATGACGACCTTGTCGCGCCGCCCGTTGCCCCGGGCGAACCAGCTGCCGATGATCTCCTCGGTGCGGCCCTTGTTCTCGCCCCAGCCGTAGACATTGGCAGTGTCGAAGAAGTTGACGCCGGCGTCGAGCGCCGCGTCCATGATCGAGTGGCTGTCGGCCTCGTCGGTGTGGGGCCCGAAGTTCATCGTCCCCAGCACGATCCGGCCGACCCTCAGTCCCGTACGTCCGAGCTGCGTGTACTCCATGGCGCCTAAGCCAACGCCCTGGGGGTGGGTGCGGGCAAGAGTGTCACTCGATCGGCGGGCCGGATACGTGTCAGGGCTTCTCCAGCTTCCGCAGGGCCCCCACAAGGGCCCGGCCCTCCTCGTCGACGGGTTCGAGCTGATCGATCAGGCCTTGCCGGACCTGGTTCTCGGGGTTGGCGATGCGCTGCCGTACGAAGTCGCGCGTGCTCTCCAACTGCTCCCGGTACTGCGCCAGGTTGTCGCTCAGGTGATCGATGACATCCGTGCCCTGGACGGCCGCGGACAGCGCGAACTGCTCCTTGACCGCCTGGACCTCGGTGTCGATGGCGCCGATCCACTCCTCCTGGAGGACCTGGAGCGAATTGAGCTTCCTCTTGCGGTACTCGATCCCCATGAAGACCATCCCGGCCACACCCGCGACGACTCCGGCGGGAGGGAAGACGGTGCCGGCCGCCGCCAGACCGTAGAAGTAGGTCCCGCCCGCGGCGATGGGCGCCACGAGGCCGACCAGCGCCGCCGCGCGCTGGACGGTGTCCTGCGCGGTGGCGGCGCGTTGTGCCCGCCGGGGCAGGGACAGGTCGTTCACGTCGAAGACGGAGTCGGGAAGCCGCCCCGTGAGGTCCTTGTCGCCGAAGGCGTGCTCGACGGCCTGCGCCACGTCCTGCTTGAACGCCCCGAACTGCTCCGTCCACAGCGTCGCCGGGCCGGCCGGGGCCTCCATCCACGTCCGGAGCGCCTGGGCCTTCGACATCTCGACCTGGTGTGCCTTGGCCCCCTTGCTCACGTCGGTCCGCCGGATGGTGGAGTCCAGCGCGCCGTGGAGGTGGGAGGCCAGGCGGCCGAACGGGCGGACGGCGCGCCCCACCCGGGCCTGGAGCTTCCGTTCGAGCTGATCGCGCAGCTCCGGCAGCACCCGGTCCAGCAGCTCCAGCCGCCGCTGATGACCGTCCAGGAGCTCCTTCAGCCCGTCGATCTCCAGCCGCTCGGCCCGCAGCCGGTCCTCGATCACCCGCAGCCGGGGCACGAGCAGGACCCGTGCCTCGGCCGCCACGGCGGCGATGTGCCGGGTACCGGTCCCCGTTCTGATCAGGTCCTCGATCGCCTGGCGCAGGGTGTCCATCCGGCTCTCCGCGCGATACCGCCGCGCGGGCGACTCGGCCTCCTCGGCCTCCAGCTTCGCCGCGCGCGCCTCCAGGGCCGGGGAGACGGGGATGAACCCCTCGCCGATGAAGCCCAGGTCCGGCTGGCCGTCGGGGAGGGTGAAGTTCTCCTTGAGGTAGCTGTTGTTGCGGGCGATGGTGGCCTTCCACTCGACGACGTCGTTCAGGTCGAGGTTCGAGGCGGAGTCGATCGCGGTGACCACCCACACGACCCGTTTGCCGGAGAGCAGATAGTGCTCGTAGAGGAAGCGGATGAGGTCCAGGTCGCGTTCGGAGAGCGTCCGGCTGGCGTGCGAGACGTACATGAAGCAGTCCGCGTCGGCCATCGCGGCCCGCACGATCAGATCGTGGACGGGGTTCGGCGAGCCATAGCCGGGCAGGTCGTAGAACTTCGCCGGCAGCCTGGCGTCCGCCAGGAGCACCTCGACCTCGGCCACCTCCCGGCCCCGGTGCTCCCTGAGCCGGTTGGTGACGTCCGCGTCCTGCATGGCGTACGCCGCGACCACGGAAGGCGCCGGGGAGTTCCCGACGTCCTGCCACTCGCCGTCGGCCGAGTCCGTGAAGCGCACCCGCAGATAGCCGGTCCCGGACGCGTCGACCGCGGACTGACGCCCGTCGACCGGTACGACGGTCGCGGGACAGGCGGTGGTCGGCACGGGCGAGGACGGCAGCAGCCCCACGAACTTGTCCGCCGTCAGCCCGTCGGGCGTCTGCACCTCGACCAGCTCCAGCCCGCCCTGCAAACCGCTCAGCAGGAAGCTCTTGCCGGACGAGAAGGCCCCGAGGAGCGCCACGTTGATCAGGGTCGAGGCGGCGCGCGTCCGCAACCTTCTGACGGTCGCGGCCTCCGCTCGTAACTCCTCCGGCCACTCCGCCGGAACCTCGGGGAGGCGGGCCGCGTCGCGCAGCCAGGCCTCGGACCGGTCGAGAACGTCGCGCAGTTCACCGCGCGTTTCATCCACATCCCTCGGCACTGTCACGCCACCGGTATAGCTCTGGCCGAAAGGTGACGTGGGCGGAATCGGCAACGTCGGGCCCGTACCGTTACCTTGCTCGGTTTTGTTGTGGACGGGTGTGCGACGATCCCCGGGTGAGTGATCTACGCGTCCGCCGGGCCGCCACCGAGGCCGATCTGGCCGAACTCGTCCGCCTTCGCGATGACGCGGCGCGCTGGATGCTGACCCGTGGCATCACCGGGCAGTGGCGTCCGGGGGAGCTGGACGAGGACCACTTCCGCCGGGTCATCGCGGAGGGCGAGGTGTGGCTCGCGGAGTCGGGTGACGGGCGCACTGCCGGCGCCTGGGAGCTGTGGTGGGAGGACGAGGCCGCCTGGGGGCCGCAGCCGCCCGTGGCCGGATACGTGCACCGGCTCATGGTCGACCGGGGCGCGGTGGTCCCCGGGGCGGGGCGGCGGCTGCTGAGGGCGGCGGAGCGTCGGGTGGCCGAGGCGGGACGGACGTGTGTGCGGCTGGACTGCCTGGAGGGGAACGAGCGGCTGAACGCGTACTACAGGGAGGCGGGTTACCGGGTCGTGGGCCGCAAGGAGGGCAAGCCGCAGCCGGGCGGGGCGCCGAAGTCGTTCACGCTGTGGGAGAAGGAACTGCGGCCGGAGGACGCCGTCTACTCGCTGTAGAACGCCGGGCCGCCGTACTCCCGGACGGCCTGGTGCATCATCCGCGCTGTGCCGGGGCAGTTCGCGAGAGCGTCCGGCCGGTCGTGGCAGATCCGGAGCATCTCCTCAAGGAAGCGGTCGTCGATGGTCTTGCGCCGGACTTCGGTGGGGTCCAGGCGCAGGCCCTTTCCGCCGTAGTTGTGGTAGCCGAAGTCGTGGATGACGCAGGCGTCATGGAAGACCGTCGCCCACGAGCGAGGGGTGGGGGGCGAACAGCCGTCGGTGCCCCAGTCGAAGGGCTTTTCGTGCCGGCGTGCGTAGGCGGGGAACTCGCGGTAGTTCCTCGACATGAGGAAGTCGGCCCGCTCGCGCACCTGATTGCTGTCGCTCGCTGCTGCGGGTGCGGCGCTCGGCAACGCGCCGACCAGGAACGATCCGCAGAGGGCAAGGCCGGCGAGGAACCGCGACGCGGCGCGCCGTCGGATGTGGAATCTCATGCGGCATCGCTACCCCAGGTGAATGGATGGTAGCCCTACGTAACTTTGGTCGCCTTTCGTGCATCCGTGCCAGGCTGTTCACGTGCCAGGTTGTTCAGGGGAGCAGACCGAGCAGCGCGGCGAACCGGTCATTGCTGGGCCGGGCGTCGACGGGCCCGACGCGGGAGGTCCAGGCCCGGCAGTTGGCGGCGACGAAGGCGCGGAGGGCGGGCGCGCCGGCCGTTTTCCAGCACGCCGTGAACCCGGCGTCGGCGGCCCAGGTGAGCGCGGTCTCGGGCGGGCAGTCGGCCTCCATGAGCCGTACGGCGGTGTTGGCGACGTCCACCCAGGCCGGGCCGAGGGCGGGCATCGCCCAGTCGACGAGGTGCGCGCGGTCGGCGGTGACGAGGAGGTTGTGGGGGTGGGTGTCGGTGTGGAGGAGCGTACGGCCGTGGAGGAGCGGCAGTTCGCCGGTCTCCAGGAATCCGGCCCAGCGGCCGGCGAACGACGGCACGCGGAGGTGAGGGGGCGGCGGCGGGAGGTGGTAGGCGGTCCGGAGGGCCTCGGCGACCAGGTCGAGATCGGCGCTCTTGGCCGACAGATCGGCGTGCCGGGCGCCGCCGACGTACTCGAACCCGAGCAGGTCCCAGCCCGCTGTCACGACGCGCCACAGGAGGCGGGGCCCGAGGTCGCGGGTGTAGGGATTGACGGCGGCTTCCCAACGCTGGCCTGTGCGGGCGGCGGTGTTCGTCAGGGGAGTGCCCTTGACGAACGTTGCCGTGCCGTCGGCTGCCGTCAGCGCGGCGGCCATGGCGCAGTTGAGCCCGCCGGGGACCGCCCGGGCCGTCGCGATCGGCCCGGTGCGCTCCTCGACGGCCGCCCGTACGGGGCGGGGCAGGTCATGCCATTCGCTGCGCGACGTCATGGCACCCCTTTGACGTCTCGACGGCTATTGCTGAGTCGCCCCGCACTTGCGACAGCGTGTCGCGCCGCTCCACTGGACCCAGTCGTGCTCGCAGTCGCGGTTCCGGGTGCGGCTCGACACTCTCATGGCGTTCTATGTTCCCTTCGTCTGCGGCGCGGATGCTGGTACGACGATCGGCGACCAGGTCCGCTCCGCGGCCTCGAACTGCTGGCGCTCCGCCGGTTCGGGCGCCCGGAGATTGTCGGCGTAGGCCGGCCAGCTGAACCCATTGGGGTGCTGCATCCGGACCAACCCGTTCGCGGACTCGATCACCACGCCGACGGCGCTGCTGAAAGTGTCCACGGCAACGGTCCCAAGTGCGACGTCCGGCACGCTCACTTGCCCCACCGTCCCCGCGAATTCACCACGGCGAGCTTGGCACTGAGCCGCTCGGTGTCGCTGGCGGGCCGTACGGCCGTGGGTTCCGCTTCCCACTCGCAACCGCCGGCGGGCGGTCGAAGCTGGAGGCGGGGGCCTTCGTGACCCGTGACTTGGCCGACGCGGTCGCGGTGGGTGTCGTAGACGAACGCTCCGGGACAGGTGCAGGGGGGAGGCGGCGGGGACGGGCGGTGGACACCGCTGGTGTGAGGGAGGGAGAGGACGGCCGGGGCGGGCGTGGGGGACACGGGCGCGGGCGCCGTACGAACGGCGCCGCGAGCCCTGTTCCGGCGGAGCAGGCGGGAGATAAGGTCGCGCATGTCATCAGCTCCTTGGTGTTTGGCTGGTGGCCATGCCCCCGGACCGGTGGAGACGGTCGCGGGGGTCCTGCATGGGCTTGCGGTCACCTTACATAGACCCCCCTGTCCATGGCTATACAAGTACAGTAGTGTCTATGTTCGCCTGCATATCGATGAATACAGTCATCCGCGTGATGGAGTTTGATCCGACGCGACCGAAGTGGGCCCAGATCGCGGATGAGATCCGCAGGCGGATCGCCACCGGTGAATACCCGCCGAACCACTTGATCTCCGAGGTCCAGATGGAAGCGGAGTTCGACGTAGCACGGGGAACCGTGCGCAAGGTGACGGCCGCCCTCCGCACCGAGGGCCTGATCGTCACCACGCCCGGCATGGGCTCCTTCGTCGCCAAGCGGTAGCGACGCTCACGCCGTGGGACTCGCCCCGTGCTGAAACTCCGCAGTGGGTAGAGCGTGGTGCCAGGCCAGATCCCGGACCTGGCATCCCCACAGCACAGCCGACGGCTCCTCCGTCACCTCGACCCCCAGCGTCACGCCCCGCTCGTCGAAGTGGAAGCGGACGAGGAGCCGCGAGTCGAACAGCCAGAAGTCGAAGTCGGGCAGGCCGTGTCGCTCGGCGTCGGCGCGGCGGATGTTGCGGATGTCCTCACCCGCCTCGACGTTGCCCAGGCCGCTCGCCAGCAGGAACCGCTGGCCGTCGGTCGGCGGGCCGTCGACGATGCGCACCCGCTCGAACCGCTTGCCGGCCTCTGCCTGGGCCCGAACGTTCGCGTGCCACGGATGGCGGGGGTCGTAGCCGAGGCGCTCGCCGTTCAGCCAGCGTTGCCACTTCGGACTGTCGCGGTCCACCGCATACTCGCGCTGGGTCTCCAGCCTCCACGCCGTGTGCTCGAACTCCCTGAACATGTGCGAGATCTCTTCGAACGGGACGGTCTTCGGTAAGTTGACTACTCCATGCTCAGCGACCGCCGGGCCCGGGAGATAAGGCGGCGGGCGTCGTTTCCGTAGACGGCGGAGTCGGAGAGCGACTGCCAGACCTTGAGGTAGAGCCTGATGCTCTGGGAGTCGTCCAGCCACAGCTCCGCGTGCCAGTCCTCCGCGATTACCAGGCGGTCGTCGTAAATCCAGAACCCGTTCGCCGGCGGGAGCTTCAGCGTGGCGTCGAACGGGATGATGCCCAAGGAAACCGTGTCGAGCCCGACCGAACTGTTCAGCCGGTCGAGTTGGGCAGCCAGAACGGCGGGCGGGCAGATAAGGGTTCGCAATACCGCCTCCCACATGAGGATGTGGAAGGTCCTGCCGGGCGTGTGGAGCATCTCCTGACGTTTCACCCGCGCGCGAACGGCTTGTTCGACGTCCCGGACGGACTGGTGGAGATCCACGTAGCGGGAGAACACGTGCCGGGCGTACTCCGGGGTCTGGAGCATGCCGACGACCATCGATCCCTCCCAGGCGTGGAACACGGCGGATCGCTCGTACTCCGCTGTGAGGGCGTCCTGCACGGGCTTGTGCCCGGCAGCCAGTTGTCTCCTCCAGGACCGGGAACGTAATTCCAAGCTCCGGAGGCGGGATTTCAGCTCCTCCGCCGCCTCTGGCTGCCCGGTGACCTGTGCCCATGCTTGGAGGTCGTCTGCTGTTGCCGTCTGCCGGCCCGTTTCCAGTTTGCTGACCTTGGATTGGGTCCAGCCAAGGCGGTTCGCCAGTTCTCTTCCAGTAAGCCCCCGCTCGGTGCGCAGCTCGCGCAGTCGCGCACCGAGGGCGACCCTGGCCTGCTGGAAGTCCGTGCTCACTCGTCGGACGGTACCTGAGCCTCAAAAGCGGCGTAGGGAATCGCGTAGTGCCAAGCCGCGTCACGGACCTGGCAGGCGCGTGCGACTTCCACGGGGTCGGTGATCAGCTCGACGCCCGTAATGGCGTCGTCGCCATCGAAGTGAAGCCGGGCGATCACGCGGGAGTCGAAGAGCCAGAAGTCGTCTTCCGGTAGATTCAGCCGCTCCGCTTCGTGCCGCCAGAGGTTCCGGATGTCCTCGCCGACGGCACTGTTGCGGCGTGCGTTGTCGAGAAGGTACCGCTGACCGGGGGTCGGCGGGTTGTCAACGATCCGGACGCGTTCGAACCGCTTGCCCTGTGCCTTCTGCTCGCGCCGGGAGACGCACCAGGGGTCGTCCAGGTCCCAGTCCGTGTCCTCGCCGCAGATGAAGCGCTGGTAGGTCTCCGTTCCCTCATCCGATCGGTAACGGCTGCGGGATTCCAGACGCCAGGCGGTGTGCTTGAAGTTGCCGAACATGGCTTCGAAATCATCGAAGTTGATCAGAACGGGTTCCCTCTCCGCATCCCTCGGAGCGAAGTCCGCCAGCAACACGCGAGGGACTGCCACGAACGCTTCTCCCTCCTTGACGTTGCGCAGTTGTGCGACGTCGGCTGGGTCGGTCACCGCGTCTCCTTGGACGATCACCTCTCCCGTATCCGCGTCCTCGTACAACGTCGGGCAGCCGTCGTTGCCGGAGTTGGTGCCGATGAAGCGAAGCCGTCGAGCCATCGTTCTTCCCCTCTCGTTGGACGGACCTGATCAGGGTGGAACCGATCACCTTGGTCTGTCCGGCGCGATTCTCGGTTATTCGCACGTGGGCCGACCTGCTTGGTGGCAACCCCTGTGTCGGCCGCACCCGTGTCGATACGGTTCCAGCCTGTGACCGGCCATCGACCAATGGAGGGCGTGACATGGGTAACCACGGCAAGGACGACAACGGCGACGACGAAGACATGCTCCCCGGCCAGCCATGGCAGCCGACGGACGAACCGACGACCGACGGATCGTCGCCCGAAGGTAACGGGCAGCACCGCAAGTGACCGCCGAGCTGAAGACGACCAGCGGCGAACTCGGCGTCGAATGGAAGCCCGTCTTCGACGCCGTGCCGAGGTCGGCGTTCCTGCCGGACCTCATCTGGCGACACGACCTCGCCACCGGCGACGTGTCAGCGATCGACCGCCGGGCCGACCCGGACGGATGGTGGGCGGCGGCCGGCGCGAATACCCCCCTGGTCACACAGTGGGACGACGGGCGGCACGAAGGACGCGAACGGGGGCGGGTGGCGACGATCTCGTCGTCCATGCCGTCGCTCGTGTCCGCCATGCTCGCCGACCTCGACGTACGCCCGGGACAGCGGGTGCTTGAGATCGGTACCGGGACCGGCTGGAACGCCGGGCTCCTCGCCCACCGGCTGGGCGCCGGGTCTGTGGTCTCCGTGGACGTGGACGAGGGCGCCGTGAAGGCGGCGCGCGGCCGCCTCGCCCGGCTGGGGCTGGTGGCCGAGGTCGTGCACGGAGACGGCTTCGCCGGGTACGGGCCGGGGGCGCCGTACGACCGGATGGTCGTCACGTGCGGCGTGCGGACGTTACCGTTCGCGTGGGTGGAGCAGACGCGGCCGGGCGGCGTCGTCCTCGTCCCCTGGGGCACCCACTTCTCCTCCACCGAGGCCACGGCCCGGCTCGTGGTCGCCGAGGACGGGCTGAGCGCCCAGGGGACGTTCACCCGGCCCGTGACGTTCATGCGCTTGCGCTCCCAACGGCTCGCACACGCCTCGTACGACACGTACGTCACCGAGGAGAGCCGGGAGGCAGCGCGGATCTCAACGACATCCCGCACCCACCGGGAGGTTTTCGCTGGCACGTACGACGTGAACCGCTTCGTGCTCGGCCTGCGCGTCCCCGACTGTACGTACCTCGCCGACCGGCCGCGCGAGGGCAGGCGGCCCGTCTGGCTCTACAGCCTGTCGGACCGGTCCTGGGCGTGCGTCGTCCATCGCGACGAGAGAACGGAGTTGACCGTCCATCAGTCCGGCCCCCGCAGTCTGTGGGACGAGGTCGAGGCAGCGTACGAGTGGTGGACCGAGCGTGGTCGGCCCGGGTTCGGGCGTCTGGGGCTGACGGTCGACGGGGGCGGGCAGCGGGCGTGGCTGGACGAGCCGGAAGGACCGATCTGAGGACCGGGTTCACGATCAAGCCCAGCTCGGGCTCCTACTCGTGACGGGCCTTCGCCGAGGCCGAGTCGCTGAGGAGGAGGTCCCCAACCATGGACACTGCCACAGCAGTTACCACCATCGTCACGCTCACCATTGCGAAGGTATGCGCTGTCGCGGGACTGTGGTTACGGCTGCGCTGGCGCCACCAACTTCTCGGCATCGCCGACGCGGTGGCCGCCGGGGGACGGGTGGAGGTCGACGAGCAGCGCGGCGACGGGCACGGGTGCGGGTACCGGCTGCGGGTGACGATCATCCGCCCCCCGTCGCAGGGGAGGGGTGAAGGCGCTTGAACGATCAGGCCTCGTCGGACGGTACCGATCAACCGGCGGTCGTCCCCGCCGCGTGGAGCGGCTCTCTGGAGGAAAGCCGTCGGGCGCGGCGTGAAGTGGACGAGGAGTTTTCCGCCTTCTACCGCCGCACCGTCCGTCCGCTCGTGGGCTTCCTGATCAATCAGGGCGCGTCGCCGGCCGTCGCGGCGGACATCGCGCAGGACACGATGACGAAGGCGTACCAGCGCTGGTCAGAGCTCCGCGACCCGCGCGCGTGGGCGCACACGGTCGCCTCGCGGGCGCTGATCCGTACGTTCGTGTCCGTCGACGAGGGCCTGGTCGACTCGGTCCCCGAACCCACGTCGCTGCTGGCCCGCCCCGACGCCATCGCGGAATGGGAGGCCCGGTACGACGCCCGTCCGATGCTGGCGAGCCTGCCGCCCCGGCAGCGGCAGGTCCTGGCCTGGACACTGGCCGGCTACACGCCGGGCGACATCGCCGACCTCCTCGGGCTGCCGGCCGAGACGGTGCGCGGCAACCTTGCCAAGGCGCGGCGGGCCGCTGTCGCCTACCTCGCGGCAAAGGAGGGGCAGCGATGACCGCTCACCGGCCCGAACCCGTCGACCAGTGGTTCGACCGGCATCAGCGCGAGCTGGCCGCCGTTCTCGACGGCGTGCTCGACGTCGAGGCCGGGCTGCGCGAGGTGCTGCTCCAGTATCGGCACGAGACGGCGGTGGACGCGCTCGGCGCCGTGCTGGACGTGGAGGGCGGGCTGGCGGCGATCGTGCCCGTTGCGGCGCCGCCCCCTCCGCCCACCAGGCCGGAGAGCGTCGTCCCGGCCGCGCCCGCATCGTGGCCGGTCGACCCGGTGACGCGTCTGACCCTGCGGGCCGATCCCCGCGTGGCGACGGCCTACGAAGCCCTCAACCACACCTACTTCCGCACGCACAAGCTCGACGCCGATCTCGCTCGCGTTCGCGAACTGCTCTCCGAGCACGTTCCTGCCACGCGTTACGAACTCGTCTCCGCCCTCCAGTACGTTCTCGACCTCACGCTCTTCTTCAGCCATGACCTCGGTCGCGACATCGACAGCGGAGATGCCCACTCGAGCGGGTCCGGGCGACGCCTGGCGCGTGCCCTCAAGCTCACCAACGACCTTGTCGCCGCTCTCGACCGGGCCATCGACTACGTCAAGCTCCCCACGGGCCAGGAAAGGGACATGGCGCTGGCTCGGGAGCTCTCAGTCGCACTCGGTCGAGGCCGTGCCCTGGTTCCTCTCCTGGTCGAGCTCCGAGCCGAAGAGCTGAAGAAGGCCATCGGCGTCGCGCTGAATACAGAGCCGCCTTCGCTCGACAGCACCGCAGTGCGTGCCTTCCTGGACGACTTCACGACGTCCGATCTGCGCGCGGCCGAGCTGGTCGGCGTCGACCTGGGTGGCGTGCGCTGGTCGGAGAGCGGAACGCGGTGGCCCGCGACGGTGGACGTCGACGACCTCAAAAACCGCTCGGAGGACAAGGGCGGCGGCATCTGGGTCGTCCGGGCCGGCACCGCCACCGTGCGCGACCTGGCCGAACTCGCGTGAGGCGGGCCCGGCGGATCACGTGACGCCTTCCCCGGAGGGCGTGCGGATCAGCCGCCCTGGCCGGCGCTTCCGATCGGGCCGACCTTCACCGGGGAACCGGTGCCGTCCGTGACGGGCAGCGTGGCGGCGCCCGGCCAGTGGAGGGTGACGGTCTTCGTCTCGTTCGGCGGGGTCACCAGCAGTGCGGTGATACGGACGCCGGAGCCACCCGTCTTGTTGACCGGGTAGTTGATGCCGAAGAACGTCGACTGCCCGTTCTTGAGGACGGTCGAGGGAGCCTGCTCACCGGTGCGCTTCGCCGACAGCGATCCCACGTTGGTCTTCAGGTCGACGCCCGCGTACCCGGAGATCGCGCAGTTGTGGCCGCCGCGGTTCTTCAGCTCCACCGCGACGGTGCCATCGGGGTCGCCGTCGATGGTGTGGTCCTTCGCCGTGATCTCCAGCTCGTCGGTGCGGCACTTGGCGACCTTGCCGTTTCCGCCGGCGCCGGCCCCGGCGGCCGTGCCCTGGCCGCCGGAGCTCTTCCCGCCGGAGCCCTTCCCGGTGGAGTCCTTCCCGCCGCCCTGATCCGAACCGCCCGCGCCCGAACCGCCGCCCGAGGAAGACGAGGAAGACGCGGAGGACGAGGAGGGCGGGTCGCTCTGTCCCGTGCCGCCGCCGTCGTTCTGGCAGGCCGTGAGCGAGAGACCCGCGGCAACGGCCAGGGCGGCGAAGGTGAGCTTGTGAACGCGCATCGTTTCTGCCTCGATATCGGTTGGGGGAGCCGGCCGCTCGGTACGAGTCGGTCCGAGTCGGTACGAGCGAGCGTTTCTGATCACCAAGATGCACCCGGTCCGGCGAACCGTTTCACCCAACCGCTTCCTAATACATGCCTGTTGCATATACGGCTGGGCGCGGCGCGGGCACCGGTCCCGCCTCAGGCCCCGCCCAGCACCCCCACCACCCGCTCCGCGAACTCCCCCGGGCGCTCGACCGCGCCCAGGTGTCCGCCCGGGAACTCCTCCAGCGGCCGCCCGACCAGCGCCGCCAGCCGGGCGACCGGCCCGTACAGGGGCACCTGGTCGCGTGACAGGCGTCCCGCCGCCGGGACGAGCTTCGCGGCAGCACTGCGCAGCGCGGTGACGTCCGGGGTGGTCGAGGAAAACGGGACCAGCATGTGGTCCAGGAAGACGGGGAGGTTGGCGTGCATGCGGGGGGCCATCTCCTGGATCTCCGGGGGGAGTTCCGTCGCGGCCCGGTCGTCGGATGACGCCCCCTCCGAGCGCTGCTCACCCACCCCCTCGGCGAAACGCGCCATCGCCGCGCCCACGCCCTCCGCGCGGAAAGCCTCGCGCACGTCCGCGAACAGGGCCCTCTGAGGCGCGGGGTCCTCCAGCAGCTCCAGCAGCGGCGGCTCGTGCGCGATGAGCCGACGTACCCGGTCCGGGTGGCGGGCCAGCAGGTCGAGGGCGACGATGGCGCCCGAGCTGCAACCCATCACCGCCGCCGGCTCGTCCGGCGACAGGTGGTCGATCAGCAGGCGCGCGTCCTCGCTCCACTCCGCGACCCGCTGGTCGCCGAGGGGGCCGTGGAGGCGGCTGCGCGACAGGGCGCGCGGGTCGAAGGAGGCCACGGCGTAACCGGCGGCGGTCAGGGGGGCGGCCATGCCCGCGTACATGCCGGCGTCCCCCGCGCCGCCCGGTATCAGCAGAAGCAGCGGGCCGCTGCCCCGCACCTCGTAGTGCAGGGTGGCGCCGGGCACCTCCAGCGTTCCGGGTATCGCCTTGTCCGTGTCCGTCACTTGTTTCCCCCCTCGTGGGTCGGCCAGGTCGTAAGGAGCAGGTGGAGGGCGTCGAGCGAGCGCGACCACGACTCCCGCACGGGGCGGGAGTGGGCGAAGCCGCCGCTCAGTTCGAGGTGGATGTAGCCGTGGAACGTGCTGCGCAGCAGTCGTCCCGCGTCCGTCAGGTCCGGCTCGGCGAGGCCGTACGCGCGCAGCATGCCGTACGTCAGCTCGACGCTGCGGAGGAGGCTGGGGGAGTCCCCGATCTCCTCCGGCGCGAGCTGCATCTGCGTGGCGGCGTAGCGGCCGGGGTGGGCCAGCGCGTAGTCGCGGTACGCGTCCGCGAAGGCGACCAGCGCGTCCTTGCCGGCGCGGCCCGCCACCGCCGTCGCGATGCGGTCGGTCATCTCCTCGGCGCCGAGCAGGGCGATCCGTACGCGCAGCTCCCGCAGGTTCCTGACGTGCGAGTACAGGCTGGCGTCCTTGACCCCGAACTGCCGGGCGAGCGCCGAGACCGAGACCTTCTCCAGGCCGTTCTCGTCCGCCATGGCCGCGGCCGCGGCCGTCAGCTTGGCGGGGGTGATTCCTGCGCGCACCACTCGGGCGCCTCCTCATTCCTAGGGCTCCTAGGAATGAGGCTAGTGGATCTAGGATCGGGTGTGCCAGTCCATTCGGCCGAGCCCGTGTGGCGAGCCCCGTCCGCCCCGCGAAGGATCCGACGTACAGGTCGTGATGCAGTCCGGTTCGGCTCGGCTCGGTTCGGTTCGGTCAGGAGACGTGGACGTGGTGGACGACGGCAGTCAGAAGAAGCAGGGCGGGTGGTGGCGGAGCAGGCCGGTCCGGCACAAGTGGTGGATCGCGGTGGGGACCTGCCTCGCCGTGGGCGCCTTCGGCGTGGGCGGGCTGCTGGCCGTCGACGCCATCCGGATCGAGGAGCCGCCCTGCGACGAGAAACCCACCGACATCACCGCCAGCGACTACATGCTGGACTTCACCGTGCCGAACGGGATGATGCCGGACTCGCAGTTCAACGGGCAGAAGGCGCAGCTGAGAGTCCACCGTGTGGGGCCGGAGTACGCGCACGGGCGGTGTTCGCAGACGCCCGCCAGGGCCGCCGTGCTGATCCACGGCCGTTCGGTGCCGGGGCGGCCGGTCTTCGACCTGAAGGGCAAGGACCAGAACAACAACAAGCTCAGCGTGCAGGATGGGCTCGCCCGGGCGGGCGTCGACACCTTCGTGCCCGACCTGCTCGGCTACGGCGAGTCCACGCGCTTCCAGTACGGCTTGGACGATCCCCACAACGCGAGCCGCCCGGCCTTCAACGCCGACGGCACCACCTGCGCCTTCCCGACGGGCTGCGACCGTACCCACAACTCCCAGATCTTCCCGCTCGACCAGCAGCGCAAAAACCTGAAGACCAACCCCCTCGCCGGCAAGATGTTCGCCCACTCCAGCGATGTGCGCTTCGCGACCATCGACACCTGGGTACGCGACATCCGCCAGGTCATCGACGACGCCATCGCGAAGGCCAAGCCGACGAACGGCAAGGTGACCCTCGTCGGGTACTCGCTCGGAGGACCCCGCGTCGGGCGGACGCTCTACGCGGCCAACCCCAACCCGCTCCTGCCCGACAGCGCGACCTGGATCGGGAAGGTCGACCGGGCCGTCTTCATGTCGTCGATCTTCGGCGGGCCGACGGAGGAGACGACACCGGCGGGAGGGTTCGTCTCCTTCCCCCTGACGCTCGGCGACCGTGCGGGGATGACCGCCATGCCCCTCGCGACCGGCCCGGGCACGAATGAGGCGAGCTGCTCGGGCCGTATCGCGCCGGGCAGCCAGGACGAGACCTGGAAGGAACTCATGAAGGGCGACGGCGCCGGGCGGGACTGGGGCGGCGACGACCCCAACCACCCCGCCGGCCTCAACCGCTCGCCCACCTTCTCCACCTACGGCTGGAACACCACCGTCGCGGGGCAGCTGACGCTGCCGACCCTGGTTCTCCACGGCTTCGGCGACGGCACCGCGCCGGTGGCGAACTCCACGGCCATCTACAACGCGCTCCCGGCGGCGACGAAGAACAAGGTGCTGGTCCAGGTCACCTGCGCAAGCCATGTGCTCATGTGGGAGGGCTGCTCAGGCGACCGCTGCAACCCCCCGAGCCCGTCGGTGGCCTACGGCCAGAAGGCCGGTACGCCATGGGCGGGGCCGCACGGCACCGTCACCTCGGCGCTCGCCGAGTGGATCACCAACGGGACCTTCAACGGGGCGTCGAGCGGGAAGTTCACGGTGGACGGGAGTGGGGTCGTCCACTAGTACTCCACTGGACCGCACGTCACGCCGGGGCCGCGTCCACGACGCGGCCCCGGCTCTCAGACGCGGCGGCCCCGCGCCCCGCCGGCTCTCAGACCCGGGGCGGCTACGAGGCGCTGCGGTCGCCTCACGGGCGCACCAGCACGATCGAGTTGATCGGCGTCAGGTTGAGGTAGAGGCCGTTCTCCGGGGCGATGTCCGTGCAGGAACCGCCGCCGTTGTAGCCGGTGCAGGCGCGCGCGTAGGCGCCGCCGTACTGGTTGTTGAGGACCCAGTGGTTGCCGTACTGGTTGTTCAGGTTGTGGGCCCCGTAGCTCTCGAAGACGAGCGACGGGCTGACGGCCGGGTTCTGGTCCTGCGGGTAGACGCAGACCGCGCCCCACGGGCAGCCGGCCCACGGGCCGTCCATCGGCCTGGCGGGAGCGGCCTCGGCCGTGCCCACCGCCATCACGGCCGCCGTGGCGGTCGCGGCCGCCACGGCCGCAGCGCGGCGGAACAGCTTGCGCTTACCAGTGGTCTCACGAAGTGCCATGCGAGATTCCCCCTTTTACGGATCCCGGTCTTACAACCCGCCGCTGCTGCGACGGGCACGGAAGCCAGTGTCCACAGGGGGTGCGGGGCGCGCCTCAGCGTTCGGCCGTGGTCGAAACGCACTGGTGGGGTTCAGCCGCTCCCGTGCTCGTGCCCGTGCTCGTGCTCGTGCCCGCGTGGGCCGAGGACGTCGTCGAGGAGGGCCGCCCAGTGGGCCACCACGCGTTCGCGGCGGGCGCTGTCGTCCGTCAGGAGGTTGGCCAGGCCGAGGCCGCGTGCCATGTCGAGGAAGCCCTGGACCGTCTCCCGTACGCCGGGGAGGCTCTCGTCCGCGCCGAGCAGCTCCACGGCCATCCGGTGCACCTCCCGTCCCATGCGTGTCTCCAGGTCCACCACCCGGGCCCGGAGCGGCTCTTCGTTCGCCGCCGCCACCCACAGTTGGAGGGCGGCGCGGAAGAGCGGGCCGGTGCAGAGGCCCACGATGCCCTCGACCACGACGTACGTACGGGCCGGGCCCACGTCCGGACCGGTCACGACCGGACGGGTGGCGGACAGCAGCCCTCGCAGTGCCGCCGAGCGCTCCTCCGCCACGTGCTCCACCGCCGCCGTGAACAGGTCCTCGCGGGTGGGGAAGTGGTGCTGGGCCGCGCCCCGCGAGACCCCCGCGCGCTCGGCGACGACCGCGACTGTCGAGCCCGCCCAGCCGTGCTCCGCCAGGCATGCGACGGCGGCCTCCAGCAGGGCGCGACGGGTGGCCCGGCTGCGGTCCTGTTTGGGGCCGACGGGGGTGGGACGGCTGGGACGGCTCGGACGGCCAGGGCGGCTGGGGTGACTGGCGCGGCTGGTCAGTGCGCCCATGCCGGATCCCGCTTCTCCAGGAACGCCGTCATGCCCTCCCGGGCCTCCGCCGAGGCGAACAGCCGCGCCGACCGCTCCGCCAGCTCCGTCGCGTCGCGGTCGAAGGCACGTAGCACCTCCGCCGTGACCAGGCGTTTCGATTCCGCCAGGCCCTGGGGGGAGGCCCGGCGGAGGCCGTACAGGATCGCGTCCGCGGTGTCCGTCGCCGCCGTGATCAGGCCGATCCTCACCGCCTCCGCCGCGTCGAAGCGCTCGCCCGTCAGGTAATAGCGGCTCGCCGCCCTCGGGTCCAGGCGGGGCAGCAGCGGCAGGGAGATCACCGCGGGTGCCAGCCCGATCCTCGACTCCGTGAACGCGAACGTCGAGGTTTCGTCCGCCACCGCGATGTCGCACGCCCCCACGAGCCCCAGGCCCCCCGCCCGTACATGCCCGCGCACCACCGCCACCACCGGCTTGGGCAGTTCCACGACCGTGCGGAACAGGGCGACGAGCGCCTCCGGGCCCGTCGGGGCCGGCTGCTCGCCGAGGTCGGCGCCCGAGCAGAACGTGCCGCCCGTGTGGGTGAGCACCACCGCCCGGGTGCTCGCGTCGTCCGCCGCCCTCGCCAGCCCCTCACGTAACTCGCCCACCAGCCGGGTGGAGAGGGCGTTGCGGTTGTGCGGCGAGTCCAGGGTCAGGGTGGTGACGCCCCGCTCGTACGCGCTGCGGACAAACATGAGAGCTCCATTCAGTAGGACTTGGGCAGGCCCAGCGTCCGGTGCGAGACGTAGTTCAGGATCATCTCGCGGCTCACCGGCGCCACCCTCGCCACCCGCGCCGCCGTGATCAACGAGGCCAGCCCGAACTCCGAGCTGAGGCCGTTGCCGCCCAGCGTGTGCACCGCCTGGTCGACGGCCCGGACCGCCGCCTCGGCGGCCGCGTACTTCGCCATGTTGGCCGCCTCGCCCGCGCCTTCGTCGTCCCCGGCGTCGTAGAGGTGCGCTGCCTTGTACATCATCAGCCGCGCCAGCTCGATCTCGATGTGGGATCGCGCGAGCGGGTGGGCGATGGCCTGGTGGGCGCCGATCGGTTCGTCCCACACCCGGCGGTCGCGGGCGTACTCGACGGCCCGTGCGATCGCGTACCGGCCCATCCCGATCGCGAACGCCGCCGTCATGACGCGCTCCGGGTTGAGCCCGGCGAAGAGCTGGAGCAGGCCCGCGTCCTCGTCGCCGACGAGCGCGTCCGCCGGCAGCCGGACCTCGTCGAGGACGAGCTCGAACTGCTTCTCCGGCGAGGCGATGTCCATGGGGATCGGGCGACGGGTGAAGCCGGGCGCGTCGCGGTCGACGATGAACAGGCAGGGCTTGAGCCGGCCGGTTCGCGCGTCCTCCGTCCGCCCGACGATCAACGTCGCGTCGGCGATGTCCACACCGGAGATGAAGACCTTCCGGCCGGTGAGGACCCAGTCGCCGCCGTCGCGGCGGGCGGTGGTGGTCAGCCGGTGGGAGTTGGAACCGGCGTCCGGCTCGGTGATCCCGAAGGCCATCCTCGTCGTCCCGGCCGCGAGCCCCGGCAGCCAGGCGCGCTTCTGCGCGTCCGTGCCGAAGCGGGAGATCACGGTGCCGCAGATGGCGGGGGAGACGACCAGCAGGAGCAGCGGACAGCCCGCGGCGCCCAGCTCCTCCAGCACGACGGCGAGTTCGGCGATCCCGCCGCCCCCGCCGCCGTACTCCTCCGGGAGGCTGACCCCGAGGTAGCCGAGCTTGCCGGCCTCCGCCCACAGCTCGTCGGCGTGTTTGCCGTCGCGTATGGACGCGGCGAAGTACGCCCGGCCGTAGCGGGCGCCGAGGGCCGCCACGGCGGTGCGGAGGGCGCGTTGTTCGGGGGACTCGATGAGGGTGCTCATGGGGTTGCCTCCGTCTCGGTCGTCCTGGTGACCACGGCCAGCGTTTCTCCCGTCTCCACCTGCCTGCCCGGCGTCGCGTGCAGCGCGGTCAGCGTGCCGTCGACGGGGGCCGTCACGCGGTGCTCCATCTTCATCGCCTCCAGCCACAACAGCGGTTGTCCCGCTTTCACGGGCTCGCCGACCGCGATTCCGTCCGCCACACGCACGACCGTGCCGGGCATGGGAGCGAGCAGCGAACCGGGCTCGGCCGCGCGGGCGGCGGGGTCCGGGAAACGGGGGAGGGCGGTGAGGGTGTACGTGTCCACATGGACCCGGGCGTCGTACGCGGTCACCTCGAAGGTGTGGGTGACGCCGCCGGCCTCCAGGGCGACCCGGTCCGGCGCGGCCGACACCACGCGGACGCCCGGGAAGCCCTCCGGGACGAGGCCGTCACGGGTGCGGCGGTAGCGGATCTCGTACTCCGCGCCGTCGGGCTCGGAACGGTAGCGCTTGACCTGCGGCTGCGAGGGAACGTTCCGCCACGCGCCGGGGGCGTGGGGGACGGCCAGGGCCGCCGCCAGGGCGGCGAACCGCGCGTCGCGGGGGCGCGTCAGCTCCGCGAAGTGGCGTTCGAGGAAGCCGGTGTCCGGCGCGCCCGCCATGAACTCCGGGTGCCGGAGGGTTCGTACGAGCAGGTCGCGGTTGGTGTGCGGGCCGTGGACGGCGGCGTGTTCGAGGGCGTGGGCGAGCTTGCGGATCGCTTCGCGGCGGGTGGGGGCCCATGCGATCGCCTTGGCCAGAAGGGGGTCGTAATGCGGGGGGACGGTGTCGCCGTCGGTGTAGCCGGTGTCCAGGCGTACGGAACCCCCGGTCCTCAAACGCCGGACGGGCTGATCCATGCCCCCCTCCGCTGTCAGGCGCGCCTCCACCGCGTGGCCGTACGGCTCAGGCGCTGCCGCCCCCAGCGCCTCCCCCTCCGCCACCCTGATCTGGAGGGCGACCAGGTCCACCCCGTACACCGCCTCCGTCACCGGATGCTCGACCTGGAGCCGCGTGTTCATCTCCAGGAAGTACGGCCCCCGCCCGTCCCCCGGCAGCAGGAACTCCACCGTCCCCGCGCCCACGTACCCGATCGCCCGCGCCGCCGCCTCCGCGGCCGAGGTCAGCGCGGCGCGCACCGCCTCCGGCAGGTCCGGGGCCGGGGCCTCCTCGACGACCTTCTGGTGGCGGCGCTGGAGGGAGCAGTCGCGCGTGCCCAGCGTCCATACGGTGCCGTGCGTGTCGGCGAGGATCTGCACCTCCACATGGCGCGCGCCCTCCACATACGGTTCGACGAAGACCTCGCCGTCACCGAAGGCGGCCATCGCCTCCGCCCGCGCCGACCTCAACTCCTCCTCCAGCACGGCGAGATCCCGCACCACCCGCATCCCGCGCCCGCCGCCGCCCGCCGCCGCCTTGATCAGCACGGGGAGGCCTGAAGGGGCCAGCGCCGCCGGGTCCAGCGGGGCGAGGAGCGGCACCCCGGCCGCCGCCATGATCTGTTTGGCGCGGGTCTTGGAGGCCATGGCCTCGATGGCCTCCGCCGGAGGGCCGATCCACACCAGTCCCGCGTCCGTGACGGCCCGCGCGAAGCCGGCGTTCTCGGAGAGGAAGCCGTACCCCGGGTGCACGGCGTCCGCGCCGCCCGCCAGCGCGGCCCGTATGACGAGGTCGCCCCGGAGGTACGTCTCCGCCGCCGTGGTGCCCGGCAGGCGGACGGCCGTGTCGGCCGAGCGCACGTGGAGGGCGCCGGCGTCCGGGTCCGCGTGGACGGCGACCGTGGCGATGCCCGCCTCCCGGCACGTACGGAAGATCCGGCAGGCGATCTCGCCGCGGTTGGCCACCAGGATTGACTCGATCACTCGGACCTCACACCTCACATCCGGAAGACGCCGAAGCCGCCCCGCGCGCCCTCCACCGGGGCGCCGTGCGCGGCCGACAGACAGATGCCCAGCACGGTCCGCGTGTCGCGCGGGTCGATGACGCCGTCGTCGTACAGCCGCCCGGAGAGGAACAGCGGCAGCGACTCCGCCTCGATCCGCTCCTCCACCATCGCGCGCAGCGCCGCGTCAGCGTCCTCGTCGTACGGCGTCCCCTTCGCCGCCGCCGACGCGCGGGCGACGATCGACAGGACGCCCGCGAGCTGCTGCGGCCCCATGACGGCGGACTTCGCGCTCGGCCAGGCGAAGAGGAAGCGCGGGTCGTAGGCCCGGCCGCACATCCCGTAGTGCCCGGCGCCGTAGGAGGCGCCCATGAGGACGGACAGGTGCGGGACCCGGGAGTTGGACACCGCGTTGATCATCATCGCGCCGTGCTTGATGATGCCGCCCTGCTCGTAGGCGCGGCCGACCATGTAGCCCGTGGTGTTGTGGAGGAAGATCAGCGGGGTGTCGCGCTGGTTGGCGAGCTGGATGAACTGCGCGGCCTTCTGCGACTCCGCGCTGAAGAGCACGCCCTGCGCGTTGGCGAGGACGCCGACGGGCCATCCGTGCAGCCGGGCCCAGCCGGTCACCAGGCTCGGCCCGTAGAGCGGTTTGAACTCGTCGAAGTCCGAGCCGTCCACGATCCGCGCGATGACCTCGCGCGGATCGAACGGGACCTTGAGGTCGTCCGGTACGACGCCCAGCAGCTCCTCCTCGTCGTAGAGCGGGGGCAGCGGGGGCAGCGGCGGTACGACGGACGAGGGCGGCGGACCGGGGTGGGCCTTGCGGTGGTTGAGGCGGGCGACGATCCGGCGGGCCTGGCGCAGCGCGTCCCGCTCGTCCACGGCGAAGTGGTCCGCGAGCCCCGACGTCCGGGCGTGCATCGCGGCGCCGCCCAGCGACTCGTCGTCGCTCTCCTCGCCCGTGGCCATCCGCACCAGCGGAGGGCCGCCCAGGAAGACCTTGGCCCGCTCCTTCACCATGATCACGTGGTCGGACATCCCGGGGACGTACGCGCCGCCCGCCGTCGAATTGCCGAGGACGACGGCGATCGTGGGGATTCCGGCGGCCGACAGCCGGGTCAGGTCGCGGAAGAGCGCGCCGCCCGGGATGAAGATCTCCTTCTGGCTGGGGAGATCCGCGCCGCCCGACTCCACCAGCGAGATCACCGGCAGCCGGTTGGCGCGGGCGATCTCGTTGGCCCGCAGCGCCTTCTTCAGCGTCCAGGGGTTGCTCGCCCCGCCGCGTACGGTCGGGTCGTTGGCGGTGATCAGGCACTCCACGCCCTCGACCACGCCGATGCCCGTGACGATCGACGCGCCGACGGTGTAATCGCTGCCCCAGCCCGCGAGCGGCGACAGCTCCAGGAACGGGGTGTCGGGGTCGAGCAGCAGCTCGACGCGCTCGCGGGCGAGGAGCTTGCCGCGGGCGCGGTGCCGGGCGGTGTACTTCTCCCCGCCGCCCTCGACGGCCTTGGCGTGCTCGGCCTCGACCTCGGCGAGCCTGGCCAGCATGGCGGCGCGGTTGGCGGCGTGGTCGGGGGAGGCGGGGTCGAGGGCGGAGGGCAGGACGGTCACAGGACGTCCTCCCGCAACTCACTCAGCTCCCGCGTCTCCCGCAACTCGCTTAGCTCCCGCGTCTCCCGTAACTCCCGTAGCAGCGCCTCCGGCAGGTCCACGTGCCGGGAGCGCAGCCACTCGCCCACCGCCTTCGCCTGCGGGTCGAAGCGGGCCTGGGAGGCGACGCCCTCGCCCAGCAGGCCGTGCACGACGAAGTTCAGCGCCCGGAGGTTGGGCAGAACGTGCCGCTCCACGACGAACCCTGCCGTCTCCGGCAGCAGTTGTCGCAGCCGCGGCACGGTCAGCTCGTGCGCGAGCCAGCGCCACGCACCCTCGCCGCGCGCCCACACGCCGATATTCGCGCTGCCTCCCTTGTCACCGCTGCGCGCCCCCGCGATCAGCCCCAGGGGCGCCCGGCGCGTGGGCCCGGCGGGCAGCGGGTCGGGCAGCAGCACCGCCGGCCGGCCCATGGCCGCGCCCCGGCCGCCGGTCCGGGCCGGCGGCGGCAGGACCGGCACCCGGGTGCCGTCCGGCAGCCCGGCCACGTGCCGGACCGCCTCCGGGGCCACGTACGCCGCTTCGAAGACCCCGTACGGCGTGCCCTTGCCGGGCGGCGCGGCGATGTGGAAGCCGGGGTAGCTGGCCAGGGCCAGCTCTACGCACGCCGCTTGGACGGCCCGGCCCACCTCGGGGTCGCGGTCGCGCACCACCAGCCGCAGCAGCGCGCTCGCCTCCTCCTGGACGGGCGCGTCGGCCCGGTCCGTACGGGCGAGGGTCCAGCGGACCTCGGCGGGGTGGCGGGCGGCGAGGACACCGTCGAGCTGGGCGCGGACGAGCCGGGCCTTGGCCTCGACGTCCAGGCCGGTCAGCACGAAGGTGACCTCGTAGCGGTGGCCCCCGGCCCGGGTGACGCCCACCTTCAGCGTGGGCGGCGGGTACTCGCCGCGCACCCCGTCGACGCGCACCCGGTCCGGGCCGTCGGCGGTGAGCCGGACGGTGTCCAGCCGGGCGGTCACCTCGGGGCCGGGGTAGCGGGCGCCCGCCGTCTCGTACAGCAGCTGCGCGGTGACCGTGCCGACGGTCACCGCGCCGCCCGTGCCCGGATGCTTGGTGATCACCGCGGAGCCGTCGGCGTGGATCTCGGCCAGCGGGAAGCCGGGGCGGAGGGGGTCGTGCTCGCCGAGGACGTCCTGGAAGAAGGAGTAGTTGCCGCCCGTCGCCTGCGTCCCGCACTCCAATATGTGCCCGGCGACGACCGCGCCCGCGAGCGGGTCCAGGTCGGCGTCGGTCCAGCCGAAGTGGGCCATCGCCGGGCCGGTGACCAGCGCCGCGTCCGTCACCCGGCCGGTCACGACGATGTCCGCGCCCGCCCGCAGGCACTCGGCGATGCCCGCGCCGCCGAGGTAGGCGTTGGCGGTGAGGGCGCCCTTGGCCCAGGGCGCGTCCGCGAGGCCCTCGGGGAGCCCGTCCGTCAGGAGGTCGTCACCGGTGACGTAGCCGACCCGCGCCGGCACGCCGACGCGGTCGGCGAGCTCCGCGATCCGCTCGGCGAGCCCGGCGGGGTTGAGGCCGCCCGCGTTGGCGACGAGTTTCACGCCGTGGTCGGCGGCCAGCCCCAGGCCCTCCTCCAACTGGCCGAGGAAGGTGCGCGCGTAGCCGGCGCCGGGGTCCTTCAGCCGGTCCCTGCCGAGGATCAGCATGGTCAGCTCGGAGAGATAGTCGCCGGTCAGGACGTCCAAGGGGCCGCCGGTGAGCATCTCGCGCAGGGCGTCGAAACGGTCGCCGTAGAAGCCGGAGGCGTTGCCGACACGCAGCACCGGGACGGAAGCGGGTTCGGGCATGGCACCGGAGGGTGACAGCGGGCCCGGAAACAAGCAAGCGCGCTTGCATCATTTTCGGCCGGGTGAGGAGGGCGAGGAGGGGAGGTGGCGGGCCAGCACCTCGGCCAGGTGGAGGCTTTCGGTGTCGGCGAGTTGACGAATCTGTGTACGGCAGGAAAACCCGTCCGCGAGGACGTACGCCCCCTCGGGCGTGCGCCGCAGGGCGGGGAGCAGCTGCTCCTCGGCGCAGGCGACGGACACGTCGTAGCGGCCGCGAGTGAAGCCGAAGTCACCGGCGAGGCCACAGCATCCGCCGGTCAAGTCGCCGGTGAGCGCGGCGCGTTGCCGAATTCGCCGCTCCGCCTCGTCGCCGAGCACGGCGTGCTGGTGGCAGTGCGTCTGCCCGGCGACGGGCCGGTCGACGCGGGGCGGCTCCCAGTGCGGGGCGCGCTCTTCGAGGACCTGTGCGAAGGTCCGTACGGACGCGGCGAGGCGCGCGGCGCGCGGATCGTCCGGAAGCAGCTCCGGGAGGTCGGTGCGGAGGGCGGCGGCGCAGCTCGGTTCGAGGACGACGACGGGCGCGTCAGGGATGACGGTGTCCAGGGTGCGGCGCATGGCGGCGCGGGCGCGGTCCAGTTGGCCGGTGCTCAGCCAGGTCAGGCCGCAGCAGGGCCGTCGTCCGGCCGCCGGGACGGCCACGTGCAGCCCGGCGTCCTCCAGTACGGCTACGGCGGCGCGGCCCACGCCGGGGGAGAGGTGGTCGGTGAAGGTGTCGGGGAAAAGGATCACGCGGTTCGCGGCGTCGGGAGAGGCGTGTCCCTTGAGATCAGTGCTGTCTCGCCGCTCCCGCGCCCGCCACCACCGGGTGAACGGCTCCGCGGCCAGCCGTGGGATGTCGCGCTCCGGGGCGATGCCGCCCAGCCGTTTGGCGGCCGCCGCCAGTGGCCGCAGCCGCGCCAGGCCGTTGAGCACGGGCGCGGCCCGTACGGCGGCGGTCGCGCGCAGCCAGACCGGCAGCCACCCGAGCGCGTAGTGGGCAGCCGGCCGCCGCCGGCCTGCGTAGTGGTGGTGGAGGAACTCGGCCTTGTACGTGGCCATGTCCACGCCCACCGGGCAGTCGCTGCGGCAGCCCTTGCAGCCGAGGCACAGGTCGAGGGCCTCGCGCACCTCCTCCGAGCGCCAGCCGTCCGTGACGACCTCGCCCGCCAGCATCTCGTGCAGCAGCCGGGCCCGGCCCCGGGTGGAGTGCCGCTCGTCGCGGGTGACCCGGTAGGAGGGGCACATCACACCCGTACCGGCCGTCGTCTCCCGGCACTTGGCCACTCCGACGCAGCGCCGGACCGCCGCCGTGAAGTCCCCGCCGTCCTCCCGGTAGCCGAACTCCACGGGGACCGGCCCCTTGGGCAGCACCTCGAAGCGGAGGTTCCGGTCCAGCGGGTAGGGGCGGACGACCATGCCGGGGTTGAGGCCGCCCGCGGGGTCCCACAGGTCCTTGAAGCGCTCGAAGAGCCGGACGGCCTCCGTCCCGTACATCCGGGGGAGCAGCTCCGCCCGGGCCTGGCCGTCGCCGTGCTCGCCCGAGAGCGAGCCGCCGTGCGCGACGACCAGGTCGGCCATGTCGTGGGAGAAGTCGCGGTAGCGGCGCACTCCCGCCGGGGTCAGCAGGTCGACGTCGATACGGACGTGCACACAGCCCTCGCCGAAGTGCCCGAAGGGCGCCCCGCGCAGCCCGTGGCGGCCCAGCAGCGCCCGGAACTCCCGCAGGTACGAGCCGAGCCGCTGCGGCGGAACGGCGCAGTCCTCCCAGCCCGGCCAGGCCTCGCCGCCGTCGGGCAGCCGGGTCGCGGTGCCGGCCGCGTCCTCCCGCAGCCGCCACAGGGCGCGCCGGTCGGCGGGGACGGTCAGCACGGCGTGCCCGCTCGTGCCGTCGGCGGCGGCGCGGCGGAGCTCCTCCGCCCGGGCCGCCGCCTCGCCGGGCGTGGCGCCGCCGGTCTCGACGAAGAGCCAGGCCGTGCCCTTCGGCAGCGCGTCCCGGTCCGGGCCCGGGACCAGGTCGGCCGCCATGCCCTCGACGGTGAGGGGCTTGTACGGCAGCAGCGTGGGCGCCGCGTCGGCGGCCGCGCCCTCGTCGGGGTAGCCGAGCACCACCAGCGCGCGGGCGGCGGGGGCGTCGACGAGCCGGACGGTCGCCTCGGTGATCAGCCCGAGGGTGCCCTCGGTGCCGGTGAAGGCCCGGACGAGGTCCGTGCCGCGCTCGGGCAGCAGGGCGTCGAGGGCGTAACCGGAGATGCGGCGGGGGAGGGAGGGGGCGGGGAAGCCGGTACGGAGGAGGGCCAAGTGGCCGTCCACGAGGGTGCGTACGCCGTCGGCGAGGCGGGCGGGGAGCCCGTCGAGTCCGCTGCCTTTGCCGATGTGCGCGTGCTCGCCGCCGTAGGTCAGCACGTCCAGGGCGAGGACGTTGTCGGCCGTGGTGCCCCAGGCCACCGAGTGGGCGCCGCAGGCGTTGTTGCCGATCATCCCGCCGAGGGTGCACCGGCCGTGCGTCGACGGGTCCGGGCCGAAGGTCAGCCCGTACGCGCCGGCCGCCGCCCGGAGCGTGTCGAGGACGACGCCGGGCCGGACGACGGCGGTGCGCGCCTCGGGGTCGATCCGTACGACCTCGGTCATGTACCGGGTGAAGTCGAGGACGACGCCCTCGCCGGTCGCCTGCCCGGCGATCGACGTCCCGCCGCCGCGCGCCACCACCGGCACCCCGTGCTCGCGGCAGACGGCGAGGGCGGCGGCGACGTCGTCGGCGTCCCGGGGCGCGACGGTCCCCAGCGGCACGCGGCGGTAGTTGGAGGCGTCCATGGTCGCGAGGGCGCGGGCGGAGGCGCTGAAGTCGACGTCTCCGCGCACGGATGCGCGGAGGGAGGAGCAAAGCTTGTTTCCGGAACTGCCGTGGCTGCTGTGATCGCCCATACGGTCACCCTTCCCCTGGAGCGGGGAGGTTACCGGCGGAATCGTCTCATCGGGTGGACGAGACGTTTCCGCAGGCAGGAGCCACGCACTAGGCTGCGGCCGTGGCTGATATCGAGATTCCCGCTGACATCAAGCCCGCCGACGGTCGTTTCGGCGCGGGCCCGTCCAAGGTGCGGACGGAGGCGCTCGACGCCCTGGCCGCGACCGGTACCTCCCTCCTCGGCACGTCCCACCGCCAGGCCCCGGTCAAGAACCTGGTCGGCAGCGTGCGCGACGGCATCCGGGAGCTCTTCTCCCTCCCCGAGGGCTATGAGGTGATCCTCGGCAACGGCGGCTCCACCGCGTTCTGGGACATCGCCACGCACGGCCTGATCGAGTCCAAGTCGCAGCACCTGTCCTTCGGCGAGTTCTCGTCGAAGTTCGCCAAGGCCGCGAAGCTGGCGCCCTGGCTGGCCGAGCCGACGGTGATCTCCTCCGAGCCGGGCACCCACCCGGAGCCGCAGGCCGAGGCGGGCGTCGACGTCTACGCCCTCACCCACAACGAGACCTCCACCGGTGTCGCCGCGCCCGTCAAGCGCGTCGCGGGCGCCGACGAGGGCGCGCTGGTGCTGGTGGACGCCACGTCCGGCGCGGGCGGCCTGCCCGTGGACATCGCCCAGAGCGACGTCTACTACTTCGCCCCGCAGAAGTCCTTCGCCGCCGACGGCGGCCTGTGGCTGGCGGCCTTCTCCCCGGCGGCCCTGGAGCGGGCGGCGCGGATCCACGCGTCCGGGCGGCACGTCCCGGAGTTCTTCTCGCTGCCGACCGCGATCGACAACTCCCTGAAGAACCAGACCTACAACACCCCGGCCCTGTCCACCCTGTTCCTGCTGAACCAGCAGCTGGAGTGGCTCAACGGCCAGGGCGGCCTGGACTGGGCGGTGCGGCGCACGGCGACGTCGGCGCGGACGCTGTACGGCTGGGCCGAGGCGTCCAAGTACGCGTCCCCGTTCGTCGCGGACCCGGCGAAGCGGTCGGCGGTCATCGGCACGATCGACTTCTCGGACGACGTGGACGCGGCGGCCGTCGCCAAGGCCCTGCGGGCCAACGGCATCGTGGACACCGAGCCGTACCGCAAGCTGGGCCGCAACCAGCTGCGGGTGGCGATGTTCCCGGCGATCGACCCGGCGGACGTCGAGGGGCTGACGGCGTGCGTGGACTACGTCATCGAGCGGCTGGGCTGAGGCCGGTTCCCTTTGGCGCGTCCCACCCGGGGCGGTGGGGCGCGCCGAGGCTGTGCCGCAGCTCTTCCCACGTCGCGGGCCCGACGACGCCGTCGACGGTCAGAGCGCGCCGCTTCTGGAAGGCCTTGACGGCGTCCTCGGTACCGGCGTCGAAGGTGCCCTCGGACGCGTCCCCCGGGTCGGAGTCCCCTCGGCCGAAGTCGAGGTAGCCCCAGAAGTCGAGGAGGCACTTGGCCTCGCGGACCACGGTCCCGTGGTCGCCGAGACGGACGGTCTCCGGCGTCGGCCGGCCGTCGAACCCGCACGCCACGCCTTCGACCGGCACCTTCGGAACGCTCTCTTCCGCCGAAGCGGCCGTGGTCGCCGACGCGGCCGTGGTGCCGAGGGCGGTGGCGCCGGCGAGCAGCGCGGAGACGAGCGCGGTGGACGCGGTTAAGCGACGTAGAGATCTCATGATGACGCACCCCTTTTGATGTGGTGTGTCCCGCTGTGGGACAGGCCTTGAGCCTAGAGATCGCCAACAGGGGTGGCCAAGCGAATTACGAGCCCGCGCCGGAGCCCGTACGCCGCCGGAACAGCCACCGGAGACCCAGGCCCAGTACGGCCACGACGGCGAGGGCGCCGGCCCCGATCGTCAGGGGACGGCCGTCGCCGGCGGAGTCCGCGTCGCCCGCCTGTTCCGCGCCCCCCTTGCTCTTCCCGTCGCCCTTCTGCCCCTTCGCGGCGCTGTCCGGCAGGAGATCGTCGCTGAGCTCGATCGGGACGACCTTGCTGCGGGCGCCTTCCGAGCCGTACATCAGCGTCCGGCCGTCGGGCGTGAACGCCACCGACTCGCCCTGGCGTTGCAGGGGCACGACGGGACGGCCGAGCTCCTTCACCGGCCGGCCGTTCTCCCAGCGGTACACGCGGGCGTCGAAGTAGCCGCGGACGACGAGCCGGGTGCCGTCGGGGGAGAACGCCCCGTCCGTGGCCCACACGTCGATGTCGGCGACGCGGCGGAAGGTGTTCACGCCGGACGCGGAGAGCCGCTCCGGGGCCTCGTACAGGGCCCCCTTCCCCGACTGCTTCTTGCTGACGATGTAGACCCGGCCGGTGCGCGGGTGGACCATCAGGGACTCGGCGTCGCGCGGCCCGTCCTCGTAGCGGACGGTGTACGTGGTGGGGGTGACCGTGATGTCGCCCGTGAGCTCCTTCGGCTCGGGGAAGCGGTAGACGCGGACGTCGGGCCAGGTGCCGCCGAGGTTGTCGCCGATGTCGCCGAGGTAGACGTTCCCATCGGGGCCGATGGAGATCGCCTCGACGTCCCGGGCGTCGACGCCGTCGAGCGTCACCCTGGCGACCGTGCGCCCGGTGCGGCTGTCCACGGCGTAGGCGTACGGGCCGTCGCCGCTGTCGTTGTGCGTCCAGTAGACGCCGGGGTGGGCGCGGCTGGCGGCCAGACCGCTGGACTCCTTGATGCGGGAGTCCTCGACGGTGAAGCCGGAGGGCGTGCCGCTGCCGCTCTCGTCGGCGTGCGCGGGCGTGGCGCCCGGCCAGAGGAGCAGGGCCGATGCGGCGATCACCGGAACGGCGACGGCTGGGCGGAAGGGACGCATGCCCCAAGCCTGCCATCGCACGCGGCCCGGACCGGCGCGACAGGGCCTACGCGACAGGGCCGCCTACGCGACAGGGCTTACGCGACAGGGCTTACGCGAGTCCGGCGGCCGCGCCGAAACCGGTGAGCATCGCGTCGACGGCGAAGCCGAACCGTTCGGCGTCGTCGGTGCCCGCTCCGGTGCCGGCCGCTTCGACGACCAGTGGGTAGCGCTCGCAGTCGAGTTCGGCGAGCCAGGCGCTGGTGCCGGGGGTGGTCTGGGCGGAGTGCTGTGAGGGTCGGGCGTCGGCCTCGGCGGCGGTGTGGCCCACGACGAAGAGGGAGAGGGCGTTGAGGGTGTCGACGGCCGGGCCCAGGGCGAAGCCCGCCGAGGTCAGGGTGCGCAGCCCGCGCTCGACGGCGTCGAGCGTCGCGGGGGTGACGGCGGGGCGGCCGGTGATCAGGGGAAGGACGCCGGGGTGGCGGAGCAGGGCCGCGCGCAGGGAGTCGGCGTAGGCGCGCAGGAACGTGCGCCAGTCCGTCACCTCCCCGTCCCCGAGTGCTTCCCCGAGGGCGCTCCCGGGGGCGTCCCCGGGGGCGTCCCCGGGGGCGTTCCCGGGGCCTCCGGGGAGGGGCAGGGCCTCCGCGAACACCCGCTCCACGAGGCCGTCCAGCAGGGCGTCCTTGTTGGGCACGTGGTGGTAGAGGGTCATGGCCTCGACGCCGAGCTCGGCGCCCAGCCGGCGCATCGTCAGCGCCGCGCGCCCCTCGCGGTCGATGAGCCCCAGGGCGGCGTCCAGGACGATTTCCCTGGTCAGGCCCGCTCGTTCGCCTCGGGTGCGCTTGCTCGTCATGGATCGGCCTTCGTTCGGCGTTGACTTTCTTACATCGTAAGGGCAGGGTGGTCGACGGCGAACTCTTACGACGTAAGAAGCGTGAACGGGGATGGCGATGATGACGGCGATGACGATGTCGGTCGTGCAGGACAACAAGCAGGTCGTGAAGGACTTCTTCCGGGCGGTGAACGAGCGGCGTGTCGCCGACTTCCCGCGCTATATGGCGGCCGATGTCATCGACCACAACAAGATCATTTATGGCGAGCCGGACGAGCCGGGTGCGGCCTTCGACGGATTCCGGCAGCAGTTGGAGGCGTTCGGTGCGGTCGGGATGGCCCCGCAGCAGCTCATCGCCGAGGGCGACACGGTGGTGGCCCGGCTGACCGTCACCGGTACGCACACGGGCCGGCATCCCCGGATGCCGGAGCCGACGCACCGCTCGTTCGAGGTGGAGCAGATCTGGATCTTCACGCTGAGGGACGGCCTGATCTCCGAGATACGCGCGGTGAGCGACCGCCTCGGCATGTTCCTCCAGCTGGGCTGGGACTGGCCGACGGCGGACTGAGTCATGCGCGACGGGGGCTCCGCGTGGGCATGCTGTGGGAGCCGCCGGATCTCCTGACCGAGGACGAGGAGTACGCCATGCTCACAGCGACACACGTACCGGGCGGACCCAACTGGCTGGGCCTCACGACTCCGGACACCGCCGCGTCCGCCGCCTTCTACGAGGCCGCTTTCGGCTGGACGTACGAGCCCGTGGGCCCGGAGGAGCGGGGGTTCGGGCTGTTCCGGCTGGCCGGGAGGGTCGTGGCGAGCTGCGGCCCGTCGGTGGAGCCCGGGGCGGCGGGGGAGTGGCAGATCTACTTCCGTACCGTGGACGCCGAGGCCACGGCCAAGGCCGTGGAGCAGGCGGGCGGTACGGTCCGCTTCCCGGCCCACGACGTCCTGATGGCCGGCCGGGCGGCCGGGTTCACCGACCCGACCGGAGCCCGCTTCGCCGTCTGGCAGCCGCGCGAGGTCGACTCCCTGGACGCGGTCAACACCGCCGGCGCGCTGTGCTGGACCGAGCTGTACACGACGGACGCGGCCGCCTCCAAGGCCTTCTACGGAGCGGTCTTCCCCTGGGACACCAGCTGGGAGATCGAGGTCGGCTCCCACGTCCTCGCCGTCATCTGCTCCTCCGGGGCCGGCCGGGAGGCTCAGCACGGCGCCGTCATGCAACTGCTCCCGGAGAACCTGGCAGCGGGTTCACGCTCCGAATGGCACCCGTACTTCGCGACCCGCGACTGCGACGGCGTGGCGACGGCGGCGGCGGAGCGCGGCGCCGAGACGCTCATCCCGCCCATCGACGTACCGGGCGTGGCCCGGGTGGCGATGTTCCGCGACCCGTTCGGATCGGTGTTCGGGGTGATGCAGGCGAACGCGCGGACTGCCGAAGGCCGCTGAGACGGGGCCACCGCCGACGGGGGTGCCGTGATGGGCACTCCCGCCGACAGGGAACGAACCGGACCTCAGCCCTTGATGTCCGCGTAGCCGGGGATCTCGCGGGGGTCGCGGGGACCCGGGCCCACGTAGTGGGCCGACGGCCGTACAAGACGTCCCGTGCGCTTCTGCTCCAGGATGTGCGCGCTCCAGCCCGCCGTGCGGGCGCAGGTGAACATCGAGGTGAACATGTGCGCCGGGACCTCGGCGAAGTCCAGCACGATCGCCGCCCAGAACTCGACGTTCGTGGCCAGCACCCGGTCGGGGCGGCGGTTGTGGAGCTCCTCCAGGGCCGCCTTCTCCAGGGCCTCGGCGACCTCGAAGCGCGGGGCCGCCAGCTCCTTGGCCGTACGGCGCAGGACGCGGGCGCGGGGGTCCTCGGCGCGGTAGACGCGGTGGCCGAAGCCCATGAGGCGCTCGCCCTTGTCGAGGGCGCCCTTGACGTAGGAGACGGCGTCGCCGGTGCGCTCGATCTCCTCGATCATGCCGAGGACGCGCGAGGGCGCGCCGCCGTGCAGCGGCCCGGACATGGCGCCGACCGCGCCCGACAGGGCCGCCGCGACGTCCGCGCCGGTGGAGGCGATGACGCGGGCGGTGAAGGTGGAGGCGTTCATGCCGTGCTCGGCGGCGGAGGTCCAGTAGGCGTCGACGGCCTTGACGTGCTTGGGGTCGGGCTCGCCCCGCCAGCGCTTCATAAAGCGCTCGACGACCGTCTCCGCCTTGTCGATCTCCCGCTGCGGCACCATCGGCAGTCCCTGGCCGCGGGCCGACTGGGCGACGTACGACAGGGCCATCACGGCGGCCCGGGCGAGGTTGTCGCGGGCGGTGGCCTCGTCGATGTCGAGGAGGGGTTTCAGGCCCCAGACGGGCGCGAGCATCGCCAGCGCGGACTGCACGTCGACGCGGATGTCGCCCGAGTGGACGGGGATGGGGAACGGCTCGGCCGGCGGAAGCCCGGGATTGAAGGCGCCGTCGACCAGCAGCCCCCAGACGTTGCCGAAGGAGACGTTGCCCACCAAGTCCTCGATGTCGACGCCTCGGTAGCGGAGGGAACCGCCTTCCTTGTCGGGTTCGGCGATCTCCGTTTCGAACGCGACGACTCCTTCGAGTCCGGGGACGAAGTCGGACATCAGGCGGCTCCTCATGATGTGTGCGACAAGCGGCTGCCGACCGGCGGACCGTCCGGGGTCTCCGGGGGCCGGCCATGGGTCGGACGAGGTCAAAGGGGTTGGGCTTGCGTCTGTTGCTTTCCGGTGGGGGTGGTGCTTCCGGTGGGGTGGTCCCTCCGGTGGGGGGTGGTGCGCTCCGGTAGGAGTGCCGGGGCGGTTACGCGGCAGCGTGCGCGGCTCGCGGTCCGTTCCGGTCTACCCGGTCATGCCCCGTGCGGCTGTACTTCACCCCGGACATCACCCGGCCTCCGCAGAAGTACGGTGCCGGGACCGGGGCCGGACACGATAGCCGGTGCTGCCGGGAAGCCACAGCTGTCCACCGGTGATTTTGGGGGGTTCGAGGCTTGCGGGGAAGGTGACGTCCGGCACACCGAAGTTTCCGCTGGTGACAGGGTTATGGGGCGAGAATCCGGGCAGGAGCCACGGTCCACCCAAGGCTCTGACGGCTCCGTGCTGCAAGATGTGCACGTGTCCCACGCCGACGACTTCACACCCGACGACGACGCCTACGACAGCGATGACGGGCTCGAGTACGGACTCGCGTTCGATCTCCAGCACGACCTGGCCGCCATGCGGGCGCACTACCGCTTCGCGGGCCTGTCCGAGGCGGAGCTCACGGCCGATCCGTACGAGCAGTTCGCGCACTGGTTCACCGAGGCCGCCGCGAGCGAGCTCCACGAGCCCAACGCCATGGTGGTGTCCACGGCGGACGCCGCCGGGCGGCCCAGTTCCAGGACCGTGCTGCTCAAGGCGTACGACCGGCGGGGCTTCGTCTTCTACACCAACTACAACTCCCGCAAGGCCAGGGAGATCGCGGAGAACCCGCATGTCTCCCTGCTGTTCCCCTGGTACCCGCTGGCCCGTCAGGTCGTCATCACCGGTACGGCCGAACGGGTGTCACGCGAGGAGACCACCGCGTACTTCCGGGCGCGCCCCTACGGTTCGCAGATCGGCGCCTGGGCGAGCGAGCAGTCGACGGTGGTCGCCTCCCGCGCCGAACTCGACGCGGCGTACGAGCGAATGGCCGCCCGCCATCCGGAGGGCGAGCCGGTGCCGGTGCCGCCGCACTGGGGCGGCTTCCGGGTGACGGCGGAGACGGTGGAATTCTGGCAGGGCCGCGAGAACCGGCTGCACGACAGACTCCGGTACACCCGCACGGAGAAGAACGGCTGGCAAGCGGACCGCCTCTGCCCGTGAGCAACAGAACACGAGCGAAACGCAGACGGCCCGTGGGCTGCTACCGCCCTCCGCCTGATGGCGGGACGACGGTGCCGAGCGGACGACTCGGCGGCCCACGGACCGGGTGACTGCTTGGGATTGGCCGGCACGGCCGGCGCTGCGTAGTAACGCGACGACGGGCGCTAGCCCGCAGTCACCTCACGCGTCCGGAAAGAAATCATGTCCCGAACCACCTCCCTTCTCGTGTGCCTCACAGCCTAGGAACGGCCGCTCGCCCCCGGCAACCGAATTTCCTTGGGCATCGATTTCGGCGAAGTCGGTGTGGGGTGCGCCGGGGTCGAGTTGAATGCCGGTCGTGCAGGACTTGCAGGGCACGCGGACACGTCCAGCGGGGGGTATCTCGTGACGGCTCCACACCAGCCCGGCCCCACCGGCCACCGGGCGGCCCCGGAGAGCGAGGACCACGACCTCCTGGTGGCGCTTCTCGACGGCATGGACGCGGCACTGTGCGCGTTCGACGCCGACGGTCACGTCACCCACTGGAACCGCGAGGCCGAGCGCATACTCGGCTGGACGCCCGACGAGGCCGTGGGCCGACGGGGCCTGGGCGGCTGGGCCGCCCGCGAGGCGGACGCCGAGGAGGTCACCGGGCGGCTGCTGGGCGTGATGAACTCGGCGGCCCGCCAGGTGGACGAGTTCGCGCTGCTCACCAAGGACGGCCGGCGGGTGCTCGTCCGCGTCCAGTCCTCCGCCGTGCCCGGCACGGACGGCAGACCGGCGGGCGTGTACTGCGCGTTCAGCGAGGTGCACACCCAGATCGACCTGGAACGGTCCGTCGCGCTGAGCGAGGCGCTGTTCGGCGACGCGTCCTGGGGCGTGGTGCTGGTCGACGCCGACCTCCGCCCGGCCCTGGCCAACGCCCACGCCGCCCGCGCCCTGCGGACGAGCCGTACGGCCCTGCTGGGCCGCCCCCTGGGCGAACTCCTCGACCAGGGCGTGGAGGAAGTGGAGAGCGCCCTCCAGCACGTCCTGGCGGCCGGCGCGCCGCCCGCGCCCACCGAACTGTGGGTGACCGTCCGCGACCACGGCGGCGGCCCCGCGCCCGTACCGGAACGACGCTGCTGGCGCAGCGGTTTCCTGCGGCTGGCCACCCCGCTGGTCGAGGAACCCGTCCCCCTGGGCGTGGCCTGGCTGTTCCTGGACGTCACCAAGGCCCGGCTGGCCGAGCAGGAGAGTGCCCGGCTGCGCTTCCGGGGCAGCCAGCTGCACCGGGCGGGACGGGCGGTCGCGGAGTGCGAGGACCCCATGGAGGCCGCGGCCCTCTACATGGACTTCGCCCTCGCGGGCTTCGCCGACCACGCCCTGATCGACCTGCTGCCCGAGCCCCGGCCCGTCCCGGAGGGCCCGTTCCGCCTGATCCGCGCCGCGGCGACACCCGCCTGGGCGCCCGGCCAGGGCCCGCTGACCTCCCCCGGCGGCGTCCCCGTGCCGTACCTGGACGGCCATCCGGCCCTCCAGGCCGTCGAGCGCTGCGGCTCGGTACGGGCGGCGGCGGACCGTTCGGAGAACTGGGCCGCCGCCCGCAAATGGCCCGACGGCACCCGCCACGCCCTGTCCACGGCCCTCCGCAGCCGGGGCCGGACGGTGGGCGTGGTCACCTTCCTACGAGGCGGCTCCCGCCGCGCCTTCGACCGCGCGGACGCGATCTACGCGGAGGACATCGCCTCCCGAGTGGCGGCGTCGATCGACCTGGCGGTGGCCACGACGGCGTGAGCGGGGCCGTCCCGCCCCACCACAGTCGACATCGCAACAAACGTCAGTGCCGAAAGAAGATCCGATCCCCGTACTCCTCCAGCACCCGCCCGTTCCACTCGTGCCCACCGTCCACGTTGCCCGAGCGCAGCATCGGCGGGTCGATGCCGCGCTCGGCGAGCTCCCCGGCCGCCGCGGCCATCACGGCCTGCATCACGGCGCTCGCCACGACCGTGGACGCGGGCCCGAAGGGCGCCGCGATGCCCTCGGCCGTCAGTTCCGCGTCCCCGACCGTGATCTTGGTGTCGACGACGACGTCGCAGTGGTCCTTCAAAAACGTTCCGGACACATGGCGGGATCGGGTCTCCTCGGCATAGGCCACGGACGTGACGCCGATGACCTTGAGACCGAGGGCGCGGGCGTTCATGGCCATCTCGACGGGCAGCGAATTGCGCCCGGAGAGGGAGATGACGACGAGGACGTCGCCGGGTCGCGCGGGGCTGGTGTCCAGGACCGCCCCGGCCAGCCCGTCCACGCGCTCCAGCGCGCTGCCCAGCGTGGCGGGCATGACGTCGATGCCGACGGCGCCCGGCACGGCCAGCAGGTTCACCAGGGCGAGCCCGCCCGCGCGGTAGACGACGTCCTGGGCGGGGAGCGAGGAGTGCCCGGCGCCGAAGACGAAGACCCGGCCGCCGGCCGCCACGATGTCGGCGATCATGGCCCCGGCGTCCGCGACGGGCCCCGCCTCCTCGTCGCGCACCCGCCGCAGCAGGCCGATCGCGGCGTCGAAGAACTGCCCGGCCGGCTTGCTCTCGCTCATCGCTGCGGGGCTCCTTGTCTCGGCATCTCGACCGGGCTCATCTCGACTGGGCTTGTCTCGACTTGGCTCGACATATCCGCTCGGTGTGTGCCCGGGGCGTACTCTCGTGGCGCGGATCACGTTGCGTGCTGGACCACGGCGCTGTCAATACGGACGGGGCGGGCGGAGGTGTGGGCGGTCCCGTTGTCGGTCCCATGCGTCAGAATTGAGTCCAGGGCCAGCGCACGACTTATCGAGGGGCACGGCATGTCCGGACTGATCGACACCACGGAGATGTACCTCCGCACCATTCTCGAGCTGGAAGAGGAAGGTGTGGTCCCCATGCGCGCCCGCATCGCCGAGCGGCTCGATCAGAGCGGCCCGACGGTCAGCCAGACCGTGGCCCGCATGGAGCGCGACGGACTGGTCACGGTCGCGGGCGACCGTCACCTGGAGCTCACGGCGGAGGGCCGGCAGCTGGCCACCCGCGTGATGCGCAAGCACCGGCTGGCCGAGTGCCTGCTGGTCGACGTGATCGGCCTGGAGTGGGAGCAGGTGCACGCCGAGGCCTGCCGCTGGGAGCACGTGATGAGCGAGGCCGTCGAGCGGCGGGTGCTGGAGCTGCTGCGCCACCCCACGGAGTCGCCGTACGGCAACCCGATTCCGGGCCTGGAGGAGCTGGGCGAGAAGGCCGAGGCCGACCCGTTCCTCAATGACGGCATGGTCAGCCTGATGGATCTGGAGCCGGGCACCGACGGCAAGACCGTCGTCGTGCGCCGCATCGGCGAGCCGATCCAGACGGACGCCCAGCTGATGTACACGCTGCGCCGGGCCGGTGTGCAGCCGGGCGCGGTGGTCAGTGTGACGGAGTCGCCCGGTGGAGTGATGGTGGGCAGCAGTGGCGAGGCCGCCGAGCTGGCTGCGGACATCGCCGCGCATGTCTTCGTCGCCAAGCGCTGACCTGCCTCGACGCCGGGCACGGACCGGCCGCGCCGGGTACGTATACCGCCTTACGTAAAGCTGCCGAGCCGCGGCGGAATCGGCGCGCCCGGGGCCGAGCCGTGCCACGCTGGCGCTGAGTGCCGAAATGCCGAAACGCATATGCGCGCGCAGCCGACCGGGGGGAGGGGCTGGGATGAGGCCGGCGGACCGGCGTCGACACGGAACCGGCGATGGAAGCGGCAGAGGACACGGAAAAGGGCCCCGGCGCCCTCACGAGCGGCCGGGGCCCCACCTCCCCGTTCTCCCCCATGGCGACCCGGAGCCCCGAGCTCCCAGGGTGCGCCGCGCGGACCTTCTTCCCCGAACGGTCCGCGCCCAGATCGATTTCTCCCCTGGCCACAGACGGTCAATCCTGCCGTCCGGTCACTCGAACGAGGGGTGTTGCGCGCGACAACGGTTCATTCGAATGGAAGTTCCATAGGGTGGAGCTGCTCGGGGGAGACGAGGGGGTGCCAGGGCTCATGGTGCGGCGTATCGAGGTGACGGGGAGCGGCGGGGTGCGGCTCGCCGCCTGGGAGTTCGCCGATCCGCCGAAGGCCGGCGGCCGCGGACGGTACGGCGGCGGCCCGGTGCCGGGCACCGATTCCCGGGCGGGCGGGGTGCTCCTCCTCCACGGCCTCCTGGGCCGCGCCGCGCACTGGGCGCAGACGGCCCGCTGGCTCTCCACGCGCTATCGCACGATCGCCCTCGACCAGCGCGGCCACGGCCGTAGCGACAAGCCCGTCAGCGGCCCCTATGTCCGGGAGGCATATGTCGCCGACGCGGAGGCCGCCATCGAGCAGCTGGGCCTCGCGCCCGTCACCCTGATCGGTCACGCGATGGGCGCCCTCACGGCCTGGCAGCTCGCGGCCCGCCGGCCCGACCTCGTCCGTGCCCTGGTCATCTGCGATATGCGCGCCTCGGCCCTCGGCGCGGCCACCCAGCGCGAGTGGATCCAGTGGCTGGGCTCCTGGCCGGTGCCGTTCGCCACCCTCGCGGACGTACGGAAGTGGTTCGGCGAGGACGATCCGACGCTGGAGCGGCCCGCCCCCAGCCGCGGGGATTTCTACGCGGAGGTGATGGCCGAGCGCGCCGACGGCTGGCGGCCGTTGTTCTTCCGCCGCCAGATGCTCCAGGCCCGCGAGGGCTACGCCCATGACGCGCACTGGGAGGAGCTGGCCCTCGTCGAGTGCCCGACGCTGGTCGTCCGCGGGCTGGACGGCGCGCTGGGCCGGGCCGAGGCCCAGGAGATGGTCCGGGTGCTGCCGCGCGGCCGCTACGCCGAGGTGCCGGACGCCGGCCACCTGATCCACTACGACCAGCCGGACGGCTGGCGGCGCGTGGCCGAACCCTTTCTGGAGGCGGCTGTTCCGGCGTAGGGACGGCGTAGGGACAAGGCCCTGGGGCAAGGCTCTCCCCATTAATTCAACAGGCGTTGACATATCCGTATGGGCGGGTGTGCACTGGTAGTACGAGCCGAGCCCCGGCCGTGCCACAGCGATTCACCGGGAGCCGTCATGACCTCCGCACGCGTCCCATCCGCCCCGTCCGGGTTCACCGCGGACGTCCTGGTCGTAGGGGCCGGCCCGACCGGCCTCCTCCTCGCCGGCGATCTCGCCGCGGCGGGAGTGCGGGTCGTGGTGCTGGAGAAGCGCGCCGAGGAATCCAACCTCACCCGCGCCTTCGGCATCCACGCGCGCACCCTGGAGGTGCTCGACGCCCGCGCGCTCGCCGAGCCGCTGATCGCGACCGGCACGTTCCTGCCCGGACTGCGGCTCCCCGGCGGCTCCCGCGTGGAGATGACCTCCCTCGACAGCCGCTTCGCCGGCGTCCTGATCACCCCTCAGTACCAACTGGAAGGGCTGCTGGAGAAGCGCGCGCTCGCGGCCGGCGCAGACATCCGGCGCGGCACGCGGGTCACCGGGCTGCGGCAGGACGCGGAGGGCGTCGACGTGGACGTGGCGCCCGCCGAGGAGGGCGGGGAGCCCGTCACCTACCGGGGCCGCTATGTCGTCGGCGCGGACGGGGTGCGCAGCGCCGTCCGCGAGGCGATCGGGATGCCCTTCCCGGGGCAGGCCGTCCTGCGCTCGGTCATGCTCGCCGACGTACGGCTGGACGCCGCGCCCACCGAGGTGCCCGCCTTCAGCGGCACGGCCGACGGCTTCGCGTTCGTCGTCCCCTTCGGCGACGGCTGGTACCGGGTCATCGCCTGGGACCGGAGCTCGGATCTGCCCTCCGGCGCCCCCGTCGACTTCGAGAACCTCAAGGCCGTCACCCGGACCGCCTTCGGCAAGGACTTCGGCATGCGCGACCCCCGTTGGACCTCGCGCTTCCACAGCGACGAACGCCAGGTGCCGCGCTACCGGGACGGCCGTGTCTTCCTGGCGGGCGACGCCGCGCACGTCCACTCCCCGGCCGGCGGCCTGGGCCTCAACGCGGGCGTCCAGGACGCCGCCAACCTCGGCTGGAAGCTCGCCGCCGTCCTCGCCGGCCGGGGCGGCGAGCGCCTCCTCGACAGCTACCACGAGGAGCGGCACCCGGTCGGCGCGATGGTGCTGCGCATCAGCGGCGCCCTCGTCCGCACGGCCATGGCGTCCACACCGCTCACCAGGGGCGTGCGCAACGCGGTGGGCACCGTGGCGCGGGTCGCGCCGTTCGCGGTGCGGCGGGCGGCGCTGTACGTCTCCGGCATCGGCATCCACTACCCGGCCCCGCCCGGCTCCCACCCGCTGACCGGCCGCCGCGCGCCGGACCTGCCGCTGGCGGAGCTGGACGGGCGCCCGTCGCGGCTGTACGAGGCGCTGCGCGCGGGGACGTACGTACGGGTGGTGCCGCGAGGGGTCGAGGTGAAGGACGAGCCCGCCGTCACCACCGTGACGCGGGCGGACGCGCAGCGGGTGACGCTGCTCGTGCGGCCGGACGGATACATCGAGGCCGTATCGGAGGAGTGAGCCTTGCGCCTCGAACGCCGGACGGGCTGAATCCGGCCCGCCCGGCGTGGGCCTACCCCTTGCTCACCGCCGTGAGGATCTCCGGCAGTCGTTCCAGCATGCGCGGTGCCGCCAGGCGCAGCCCCGCCCAGGTCGTCAGGACGCCGTAGGCCGCTCCCAGCGGGAGCACGATCCACAGCCAGCTGTGCGCGTCCGCGATGTGGAGGCCGATCGCCAGCGCTCCCAGCGGGGCGCACAGGACCGCGCCGATCAGGGCGCCCAGCATGCCGAACCAGGCGAGGGCGCCCTGGCCGGGGGCGACGTTCTTGAAGCCGCTGTCCTGGGGGATCGAGTACGGGGCCAGGACCGAGGCCAGGGCGCCGGTGGCGAAGAGGGCGCCCAGGAGGGCGAAGGACATGCCCAGGACCTCGGCCCAGTCCTGCCACTTGCCGGTGAAGTACGCCGTGCCGGTGACCACGACGACCACGTACGGGACGGCGATCAGCGAGAAGGACAGGGCGCGGGCGCGCAGTTCGGCGTAGGCGTCGCGGCGGGAGCCGATGGTCTGGAGGACCATCCAGAAGGCCGGGCCGTCCTGGCCGAACTGGTTGTACATCTGGAGGCCGAGCATGGTCGGCGCGAACATGGCGAACCAGATGTTGGACATGCCCTGCGCCGCGTTGACGATCGGCACCAGCGCGCCCACCGCGAGCCCGGAGACCCAGGAGGCCTTGGTCTTGGGGTCGCGCCAGATGTACCGCAGCGAGCGGTGCATGACGGTGCCCGTGCGGCCGGCGGGCAGCAGCCGGGCGAGGCCGGAGCCGTCGGCGCGGGCCTTCTCGGGCTTGGTGACGGAGGCCGCGCCGAGGGTGGAGGCGTCGCCCGCGGTCATGACCTTCGTCAGGCCCCGCTGCCACCACCACAGCACCGCGGCGAGCGCGACGGCGGTCAGGGCCAGCCCGGTGGCGGCACGCCCGTACGCGCCGTCGCTCGCGGCCCGGACGGCGTCCAGCGCGGAGCCCGGCGGGATCCAGCGCAGGACGTCGGCCACGGACTCCAGCTTGCCCATGCCGGCGCCGTTGAGCTTCTGCATGGCGAGGCTGAGGAGCTGTCCGCCCACGGCGATGAGCAGGCCGCTCAGCAGGGCCAGGTCACGGCCCTTGCGGCTGGTCAGCAGGCGGACGTTGGCCGTGGCCACGGCCCGGGCCAGGGCCAGGCAGACCAGCAGGGCCAGTGGGACGGCCAGGATGCCGACGGCGAAGGCGGCGGCGCCATGGGCGCTCGCGATCACGGCGCCGATCAGCACCATCACGGTGAACACCGGGCCGATGCCCACCAGGGCCGCGGCCAGCAGGCCCGCCATCATCGGGGTGGGACGCAGCGGCAGCATCACCAGCCGGCTGGGGTCCATGGTCTCGTCGCCGCCGGGGAAGAACAGCGGCATCACCGCCCAGCCGAACGCCAGCAGGGCCGCCGTGCACACGGTCAGGGCGCCGACGTGGGCGTGTCCGCGCAGCGCGATGAAGCCGAGGAGCTGGAGCGCGGCGTAGAGCGAGACGATGACGAGGGAGGTGATCCAGACGGCCTTGCGGCCGGAGGACTGCCGCAGCCCGTTGCGCAGCAGCGACAGCTTCAGCCGGACGAAGACGGCGGTGGAGGCCTGGATCGTGGCCGTCGTGGCCGGAGAGGAGGCGGTGGTGGCGCCGGGGACGGAGGGGGTGGTGGCCGTGCTCATCGGGCGCCGCCGCCGAGCCAGTCGAGGTTGTCGCCGTCCGAGTGCCCGCGCATGCCGACGAGCTCCAGGAACGCGTCCTGGAGGGTCGGCGCGTCGCCGCGGACGTCCGCGAGGGGGCCCTGGGCGCGGATGCGGCCGCCGGCCAGTACGGCGACCCAGGAGCACAGCGACTCCACCAGTTCCATCACATGGCTGGAGAAGACGACGGTGGCGCCCGAGGCGGTGTAGCGCTCCAGGACCTTGCGGATCGTCTGGGCGGAGACCGGGTCGACGCCCTCGAACGGCTCGTCGAGGAAGAGGACTTCGGGGTTGTGCAGCAGCGCGGCGGCCAGGCCGATCTTCTTGCGCATACCGGTGGAGTAGTCGACGACGAGCTTGTTCTGCGCGCCCGCGAGGTCGAGGACGTCCAGGAGCTGGGCGGCGCGCTTGTCGACCTCGTCACCGGGCAGGCCGCGCAGCCGCCCGGTGTAGGCGAGGAGTTCACGCCCCGAGAGGCGCTCGAACATCCTCAGCCCCTCGGGCAGCACTCCGATGCGGGCCTTGACGGCGGCCGGGTCCTGCCAGACGTCGGCCCCGCCGATCTCCACCCGGCCGGAGTCCGGGCGCAGCAGCCCGGTGACCATGGAGAGGGTGGTGGTCTTCCCGGCGCCGTTGGGGCCGACCAGGCCCACGAACCGGCCCGCGGGTATCTCCAGATCGATCCCGGCGACCGCCACCTGCTCGCCGAACCGCTTCCACAGTCCTTCGACGCGGACCGCCGGTATGCCGGTCTCCGTTGTCGTTTCCCGTCCCACGTGCTGTCCCTCAAATCCCCGAGTGCTGTTCCGGGGGACGAGCACCGCCCTGCCCCCGGTTCCACCCTAGGGCCGCGTCGAGGGGCGGGGGCATGAGGTTTGTCAGGAGTTCGCGGGCTGCCGGCCGGCGGTGCCGCCCGCCCCGGCCCCGCCAGCCGTTGTCCCGACGCGCCACGCGCCGGTCAGCGGCAGCTCGCCGGGGCGGTGCCCCGGCCGCAGGCGTAGGCGAGGGCGCTGACCAGCTCCTCCGCGTCCGGCAACCAGCGGTTGGCGGGCGTGGGCTGACGGGCCCACTGGACCCGGCCCCGGTTGCCGATCCGGGAGGGGGGCGCGACGACGTAGCCGCCCTCGCCGTGGGCGACCAGATCCAGCGTGGCGGGGGACCAGCCGAGCCTGCGGGCGTGGTCGGCGACCTTCAGGGAGCCGCCGGGCAGGACGAAGAAGAGCATCCGGCGGAAGGGCGTGCAGGTGACCGGGCCGAGCTGGATCTCCATCCGCTCCATGCGGGCCAGCGCCAGGAAGCCCGCCGACTCGGAGACCTCGAGCGCGTCGAAGGTGCGGCCCGTGGGCAGCAGGATCGAGGCGCGGGGCTGCTTGGTCCACATCCGGCGGGCCGTGGACGCGCTCCCCGTGGCCTGGGAGGCCCAGTCGGGCCGGGACGGGTGGGCGCCGGGGGCGGGGCATTCGTACTCCCCGCACGAGCAGCGCTCCCGTCCTTCGACGGCCTCCAGCCAGGTGCCCGGAATAACGTCCCAGTGCCGGTCCTCCGCGTATCTCACGGCGGCGTCGAGCACGCGCTCGCCGCGCTGTTGGGGAATGTGCGGGGCTCCTACTCCGATGGTCTCTTCCACGTTCAACACAACTCCCCTTGACATCAGGGGTTACGGCAGCGGCACAGGCTAGTTGCAACTGCCGGTAACAGCACGCGGGGCGCACGGATGCATGTACGGGGGCGCAGGCGAGGGTTCGCCGCCGCGAAGGGGTAGCCACCTGGGCGGCGGTTGACGGCGAAGTCCACCGAGGCGGTGGCTACGGGCGTGGATCGCCGCGATTGGCGCGAATACCGGCAAGTCCTGCATTCTCCGGATATCCAGGGGGCAAAGATCACGGGAGAGAGCGTTCACGGCCGAATCGGCTGTTCCGCATCCGGCGGAACTCATCGCGAACGCATAGCGGTATCAGCAGTCTCAGGGGGTAAAGCATGGCCGCGAGGCCACTTGTGGCGCGGCAGCCGAACGAACGGTTGCAGGCGCTCATCCAGGAAGCCGGCTGCTCCAACGCCGGGTTGGCGCGCCGAGTGAACATGTGCGGCGCCGAGCACGGACTGGACCTGCGTTACGACAAGACGTCCGTAGCCCGCTGGCTGCGCGGCCAGCAGCCGCGCGGCCGGGCCCCCGCCGTCATCGCCGAGGCCCTCGGCCGCAAGCTGGGCCGTACGGTGACGATCGACGAGATCGGCATGGCCAACGGCAAGAACCTGGCCTCCGGCGTCGGGCTCCAGTTCTCCCCGACCGTGCTCGGCGCGATCGAGCAGGTCTGCGAGCTGTGGCGCAGCGATGTCGGCCGGCGCGACTTCCTCAGCGGCACCTCGGTGGCGTCCTCCGCGCTCGTCGAGCCCAGCCGCGACTGGCTGATCACCGCCGCCGACGCGCAGGTCGCCAGGAGCGCGGGGGCGCGGGTCGGCATCGCCGACGTCGAGGCCGTCCGGGCCACCACGGAGGCCCTCGTCGAGCTCGACCACCGCTACGGCAGCGGGCACGTCCGCCCGGTGGTGGTCCACTACCTCAACAGCGTCGTCTCCGGCCTGCTCGCCGGCTCGTACCGGGAGGCGGTCGGGCGCGAGCTCTTCGCGGCCGTGGCCCGGCTGACGGAGCTCGCCGGCTACATGGCCGTCGACACGGGCCAGCCCGGGCTCGCCCAGCGCTACTACATCCAGGCGCTGCGGCTCGCCCAGGCGGCCGGCGACCGGGGCTACGGGGGGTATGTGCTGGCCGCCAGCATGAGCCACCTCGCCGCGTCGCTCGGCAACCCACGGGAGATCGCGCAGCTGGCGAAGGCCGCGCAGGAGGGGGCGCGGGGGCATGTGCCGCCCCGGGCCGAGGCGATGTTCTACGCCGCCGAGGCGCGCGGCCACGCGCTGCTCGGCGACGCGCGCTCCTGCCAGGTCGTCGCGGGCCGGGCCGTCTCCCGGCTCGAAGCCGCCGACAGCGGCCGGGAATCGGGGGACGAGCCGCCGTGGATCCGCCACTTCGACCAGGCGTACCTCTCGGACGAGCTGGCCCACTGCCACCGTGACCTGGGCCAGGCCGAACCGGCGCGGCGCCACGCCGAGGAGGCGCTGGCCGCGCACCCGACGGGCCGGGTCCGCCGGCGGGCGATCGATCTACTGCTCCTGGCCACGGCGCATGTGCAGCAGAGGGAGGTGGAGGAGGCGGTCGCCACGGGCAGCCGGGCCCTGGAACTGCTGGGCACGCTGAGGTCCAACCGGGGCGCGGAGTACCTGGACGACTTCCAGCAGCGGCTGGAGCCGTACCGGGACGAGCCGGTGGTACGGGAGTTCGGCGCACGAATGGAGATGCAGGCGGCGTAGTCGGATGCCGGGTGGGCTGATTTCGGCCCGTCCGGCGTTCGAGGACACCGCGGGAAGCGCGGTACCGGCTCGCAGAGGGGGCGTTTCGGGGCGAACGGGCGGCACATGGGCCGACCGGACGCGGGACCCGGTAGCGTGAGCCGCCGGTCCCGTAAGTCCCGTTACAGCCTGAGGAGTCCCGGTGACGCAGAGCGGACAGGGAAACGAGCCGCAGCGCCCTGCGGCCCCGCCCGCGCCGCCAGTTCGGCCTGCCCCCGATTGGGGCACGCCCTGGCCCACGGCCGGTGCCCCTCTCCCGCCGGAGAACCCGCCGCCGGGTGGCGGGGCCGGCGCGCCCGCGATACCGCCCGCGATACCGGAGATACGCGAGATATCCGATATACCCGGCACGGGTCCTGGGCACTCAGGACCCGAATCCGCTGCGGAGGCCACGCAGTTGCTGCCCTCGCACCCGGGCACTCCGCCGGCCTTCGGCGACCCGCCGGCTTTCGGTAACCCACCTGCCTTCGGTAACCCGCCTGCCTTCGGCGGCCACGGTGGTCATGCTGCCTATGGCGCCCACGGGGACGCGGAGGCCACGGCCTTCCTGCCGCCCATGACCGGGGCCGGCGCCGAGGCCGCCACCCAGTACCTCCCGCCCGTCACGGGCAACGCGGGCCCCACGGGTCCCACGGGCCTCATGCCCGCCGAAGCGGCCACGCAGTACCTGCCGCCCGTCCCCGGCGCGGACTCCGCCGCCGCGACGCAGTACCTCCCGCCCGTCGTCAACGAGCGCGACGACGAGTCCGCCCCCGCGCACGCGGCGAACGCCGAGGCCGCGACCACCCTCATGCCGCCCGTCCCCCCGGCAGGGGCCGACCCGGCCGGGGCGATCCCGGCAGCCGCGTCCTCACCCGCCGCGGGCTCCCCTTCCGTCCCGCCGCCCGCCGAGCCCACCACCTCCACCCCCACGCCCGCCACTCCCTTCTCGGTGATGGCCCGGCCCGGGGAGCGGCCGCCGCCCGCCGAGTTCGACACGCTGTTCCGCTCCGCGACGCCCACACAGCAGTTGCCGCCCGTACCGCCGGGCGGATCCGTGCCCGCGCCCTTTCCCGGGCAGCTTCCGGGGCAGTTTCCCGGGCAGCCGCAGGCGTCCCACGGTGTCGGCGGTGGGTACGGCTACCCCCCGAGCCCGCAGGGTCACACGGGCCCGCAGGGTCACCCGGGCCACCAGAACTCTCAGGGACCCCAGGGCCCTCAGGGCCACCGGGCCGGCCCGGGCATGCCGGGCGTGCCCGGCCCCCCGGCGGCACCGCGCGGCGGCCATGACGCTCCCCGCCCGGCGGGCCGCAAGAAGTCCCCGGCCGTGGTGATCGCGGCCGTCGTCGCGGGCTGCGCCGTCGCCGGGCTCGGCGCGGGCGCGCTGCTCAGCGGCGGGGACGACAACGGCGGCGACCGGCAGAACGCCGCCGCCGCGAGCCCGGCGACGAGCGCGCCCCCCGCCTCCGCCCCGCCCAAGCCCGCGGACACCCCCAGCGCCACGCCCTCGCCGTCGGCCAAGACCGACGACCCGGCGGCGGCGCAGGCCAAGGCGCTGGACGCGCTGCTGAAGGACAGCAACAACAGCCGGGACGCGGTCATCAAGGCCGTGGACTCCACCCGGAGCTGCAAGGACCTCGACAAGTCCGCCGCCGATCTCACCGCCGCCGCGGGCGACCGCAACGCCCTGGTCGGCCGGCTGGGGCAGACGCCCACGGACAAGCTGTCCAACAGCGCCGCCCTGACCGCCCAGCTGACGAAGGCGTGGCAGTCGTCCGCGTCGGCGGACAGCCACTACGCGGCCTGGGCCCGTCAGGCCAAGGACAAGAAGGGCTGTGTGAAGGACCACGCCCGGCCGACGCGCGACAGCGTCGACGGCGACCGGGCCAGCGCCGACGCGACGGCCGCGAAGAAGAAGGCGGCCGACCTGTGGAACCCGATCGCACGGCAGTACGGCCTGACGCCGCACGACTGGACCCAGTTGTGAGCGCCGGGGCGCCGTGAATGCCGGGGCCGGGCCCCGGCCCGGCGCACGGGAACGTACGATCGATTGTTGTGCAGGGTTCAGAGAAGTCTTCCCGTCGCGGCCGCCGCTCGACCACCATGGGCGGTATGCCGCTCAATGACATGCCGTGGTGGCGCTGGCGTGCGAACGTGCGCTCGGCGCTGCACATGCTCTCGGACCCGGTCTTCCAGCAGGAGTGCTGGGTGGCGGGCCGGGAGGAGTACGGGGATCTGACCGACGCCGTCTACCGCCTGGTCGAGGACACCTGGCTGGACAACTGGTCGGCCGAGAAGTACGTCGGCACGGTCTTCCGGGACTCGGGAGAGGCCGCGCTCGTCGACGTCGCCGTGCTGCGCGTGCTGCGGATCATGCACCAGGTCGGGGCGGACGCGCCGGTGTCCGCGTATCTGGAGCACCACGGCTGGCCGGAGGCCGTCCGCGCCGCCCGTGAAGCGCATGTGCGAATGGCCGTGGGCGACGGCCACGACCCGGACGCTCCGCCGCCCCCGCTGGCGGTGCTGGAGCTCGCGACGAGGTACTGACGCGGCTCGCGACGAGGTACCGACGGGTACTGGCGGGCACCGACGAGGTACCGCCGAGGCGACGGGGCGCCTACGGGCATCGGCAGGGTCCCGGGTATGCGACGCTATTGGGCTATGACCACCGAACAGCCCCAGCAGTACGTCCTCACCCTCTCCTGCCCGGACAAGCAGGGCATCGTTCACGCGGTGTCCAGCTATCTCTTCATGACCGGCTGCAACATCGAGGACAGCCAGCAGTTCGGTGACCGCGACACGGGCCTGTTCTTCATGCGCGTCCACTTCGGCGCCGAGGCGCCGGTGTCGCTGGAGAAGCTGCGGGCCAGCTTCGCGGCGGTCGGGGACTCCTTCCAGATGGACTGGCAGATCCACCGGGCCGACGAGAAGATGCGGATCGTCCTGATGGTGTCCAAGTTCGGGCACTGCCTCAACGACCTGCTCTTCCGCTCCCGGATCGGCGCCCTCCCGGTGGAGATCGCCGCGGTGGTCTCCAACCACACGGACTTCGCCGAGCTCGTCGGCTCCTACGGCGTCCCCTTCCATCACATTCCGGTGACGAGGGAGAACAAGGCGGAGGCCGAGGCGCGGCTGCTGGAGCTCGTCCAGGCCGAGAACGTCGAGCTGGTCGTCCTCGCCCGCTATATGCAGGTCCTCTCCGACGATCTCTGCAAGGCCCTGTCCGGCCGGATCATCAACATCCACCACTCCTTCCTGCCGAGCTTCAAGGGCGCGAAGCCGTACCACCAGGCGCACGCGCGCGGTGTGAAGCTGATCGGTGCCACCGCGCACTATGTGACGGCCGACCTCGACGAGGGCCCGATCATCGAGCAGGAGGTCGAGCGGGTGGGCCACCAGGTCACCCCGGAGCAGCTCGTGGCCGTCGGCCGCGACGTCGAGTGCCAGGCGCTGGCCCGCGCCGTGAAGTGGCACAGCGAGCACCGCGTCCTGCTGAACGGCACCCGCACGGTCGTCTTCGCGTAACTCCGTCCCTGCCTCTCCCTCGGCCCGGGCGGGCCGGGGGAGGGTTCAGGAACGGGTCAGCGGCGTGTCACAGCCGTGACAGTGATGCCGCCGCGTACAGGACGTCGCGCACGGCTTCCGCGTCGCCGAGCGAGCCCGCCGCCGCTTCCTCCGGCGGGATATGGCCCGCGGCCAGCCGGCAGAACTCGACCCCGTCCAGCGCCACATGCGCCACCTCCCCCTCGGGTGTACCGGTCGCCCCGGGGGAGTCCAGGGCGATGTACCAGTGTCCGCCACCCCGCCCCTCGATCTCCAGATGGAGCGCACGACCCGGTGTCCCCGCCGCCACCAGAGTGCGCGCCGGCGGTGCGAGGCCGGCGCGGCGCCGGGCGGCTATCGCGCCGGGCAGCAGCCGGGCCGCCAGGTCGATCATGCCGTTGAGGTGGGTCGGCGACGGCGGCGCGTAGGGGTAGTCGACCGCCTCCGCGATGTCCCCGGCGTGCGTCCAGCACTCGAAGGCCCGGTCCAGGAAGGCGTCGCGCAGCGGCAGCGCGAACGGCCCGTAGTCCACGGACAGCTCCGCCGCGGCGCCGCCCGCGAAGGACACCGTCCGTACCAGTGCCTGCTCCTGGTCGCGCCACGCGGCCCGGACCGACGCGGGCGTCCGGTCGGCCGCGTCCGCCGCCCACAGGGCCTCCGTCCGCTCCTCGGGCGACGCCCCGCGCAGCGGGTCCGCCATGCCGAGCACGCCCGCCACGACCGTGTCCACCGCGGTGAGATGGCCGATGACATCCGCCACCGTCACCTCGCGCGCGGCGGCGGAGCGCCCATCGAACCACTCGAGGCGTACCGGGGCCCGCCACTCCGCCTCGCCGATGTCACGCAGCAGCGCGTCGAGCCGGGACGCCTCCGCTTCGTAGGGAGCGGCCCACTCGGGGACCGGTATCCGCGCGGGTCTGCGGCTGAGCGCCCCGGCCAGCACCCGGCCGCGCAGTCCCGGGTCGAGGTCGAGGCTGTCCTCGGGGTGGAGCAGCGCGACGGCGTCGCGCAGCCGGACGGCCTCGTCGGCGCAGGGCGCGCAGTCGGTCAGATGGGCCTCGACGGCGGCGGTCTCCTCGGGCGAGCAGGCTGCCAGCGCCCAGGCGCCGAGCAGTGACTTGAGCAGTGGGTGGGAGCGGACGAGCGGGGTCGCGGCCCAGCCCGCGCCGTCCTCCACGGCGGCGCGCTGCGGAGGTATGCGCGACCCGGGCACACCGTGCCAGCCGTTCTCGCCCGGTCGGGGTGCCGTGCTCATCGCAGCGCCGCCCCACCGCCGGGCGGCGAGACCGCGCGTGGCCCCTCATGGGCCGTGGACAGCAGTTGTAACCCCAGCCGGAGTCTGCGCCGTGCCTCGTCCTCGGTGACGCCGAGCCGTACGGCGGTCTGGCGGTAGTCGAGGCGGCGGAAGTAGGCGAGATCCAGTGCCGCCCGCAGGGGCGCGGGCATGGACGTGACGATGTAGTCCGCGCGGGCGGCGGCGCTCGCGGCGCGCACCTTCTCCTCGATCTCCGCCGCCGGCCGCTCCTCGTCGGCCTCCGTGCGCCGCAGCCTGCTGACGGCGTGCCGGTGGGCCAGGCCGGCGATCCAGGAGCGCAGGGAGCCCTCCCGGGGGTCGAACTCCTCGGGGTGCTCCCAGATGTGGCCGAAGACCTCGCGCGTGACGCGGTCGGCCCCGGCCACGTCGTCCAGAACGCGGTGGGCGAGGCTGTGCACGAGCGAGGCGAAACGGTCGTAGAGCTCGCCGAGGGCCGCCGCCTCGCCGTGCGCGAGGCGCTGCTGCATCCTGCGGTCCCAGCGCGGTGGCGCGTCGTTCGTCATTGGCCCGGCCCCCTTAGTACGCACTGCTGTACGCCCTCACGCCGAATGTAACGGGCGGCTCCGACACCGCACGAGTGCTTGGGGTGAATCCCGGAAAGGCGCCGTCTGATCCATGTCGCGTGTGGTATTGGGGCGGTCACTGTAAGTGCATGATCCATGGATGTGGCGATCGGGGTCGATCGTACGTGCACGAATGTGCCGATGTGTTATGCGGGTGTGACCGGATCTATGGGGAGGAACGGTTCGAGCTGGGCATAGGCTCAACAGTGGTCGGCTTGTACCGCGTACGAGACCGCGGTGTTTCACTCGGCGCCGCACGGGGGAAGCGCCAGGCAGCCATACCGCGGAAGGGTCCATTCCATAGGAACGACAGACCGAGTGAAGGGGCTCGAGCGCGTGACGTTGAAGGTGGTGGAGCACGAGCGGGGGGACTGGGCCGTGCTCCGGGTCTGCGGCGAGATGGATCTGGTGACCTCCCCAACGGTGCGGCAGCACGTGCACGAGGCTGTCGCGGACGGGCGGCGGAGTCTGGTGCTCGACCTCGCGGAAGTCCGGTTCTGCGACTCCAGCGGCGTGGGCGTGCTGATCGCCGCCCGCCGGCTGATGCGCTCCTGCCAGGGGCGGCTGCGGCTGATCCTGCCCGCCCAGGGCGCGGTGGACGGCTCCCACGTCAACAGGGTGCTCGCCGCGCTGGGGGTGCGCAGGCTCTTCGAGGTCTACCCGGACCTGGACAGCGCGACCGAGGAGAGCACGGACCCGCTGTCGGCCTGACGTCAGCTTGACGTGTCATCAGGCCGCCCCACCGTTCCATCGGACGGGGGAATGGTTGCATCGTCAATAATCTGCCGGACCGTGGCACCGGCACGGGTGATTCAGCGATCGGTCGACTGATTCAGCGATCCGTCAGTCTCAGCGCTCCGTCAGCGGGAAGCGGGCCCGTACGGCGAATCCGCCCTCGTCCGTCGCACCCGCCTCCAGCGTCCCGCCGAGGCTCTGCGCCCGCTCGCGCAGCCCCACCAGGCCATGGCCCCCGCCGGGCAGTTCCGGAGCCGGTACCGCCGCGTCCGCCGGGCCGTTGCGGACCTCGACCATCAGCTCCCCCGGCTCCTCCGAGACCCGCACCCGCGTCTTCGACCCGGGCGCGTGCTTGCGCACATTGGTCAGCGCCTCCTGGACCGTGCGGAACGCCGCCCGCTCCACGGCCTCCGGGCGCTCGGCGCCCGGGTCGGAGCCGTCCTCGAAGGCGACGTCGAGCGCGCTCAGCTCGATCAGCCGGGGCAGGTCGGAGAGCCGGGGCTGCGGGGTGAGCTCCTCGGTGTCGGCCCCGGCGGCGCGCAGGATGCCCACCATGTGCCGCAGTTCGTCCAGGGTCCGCACCGACAGCTCCCGGATCGTCCGGGCGCCTTCGCGGGCCGTGGCGTCCCCGGTGCTGATCTGCACGGCCCCCGCCTGGAGGCTGATCAGGCTGACCTGGTGGGCGACGACGTCGTGCATCTCACGGGCGAGCCGCGCGCGCTCCGTGGCCAGCACCCGGTCCGACAGCAGCCGGTCCTCCCGGGCGCGGCTGCGCGTCAGCTCGTCGAGCCGGGCGACCAGCTCCCGGCGGGCGCGGGTGAGCAGCCCGAAGGCGATGGGCGTGGTCGCCACCACGATCGAGTCGAGCAGATTGACGCCCGCCTCGCGACGGTCGGCCAGCGCCAGGTCGGACACCGGGTACGGCAGGAACTGCGCGGCGGCCATCAGCAGTCCCGCGCCGCCCAGCAGCCACTTGTCCGCGCGCGGCTTGGCCGTGCGCCGCACCGCCAGCGTGTAGAGCGCGAACATCGGCGCGATCCAGATGTACGCGTAGTACATCCCCGGCAGCGTCGCCAGGAAGACCGGTGCCGGGAACCGGCGCCGCCACAGCAGCGCCACCGCCGCCGACAGCGACACCCACAGCGAGAACCGGGGCGTGACGCCGTTGACCAGCAGCGCGTCCCCGGCCGCGAACAGCGCGGGCCCCACCACCGCCACCCAGTCGGGCACCCGGGAGGGCAGGGAGACGCGCCACGGCGGCATCGTCACGGCCGTCCGTTCCCGGTTCCCCCGCCCGTCCCGGGGGACCCTCCGCGCGCGCCCGGGCCCGTGCTCACCAGCCCCGCCCGGTCGGCGACGATCGCGGCCTGGACGCGGTTGAGCCCGCCCAGCTTGCCGAGGACCGCGCGCACGTGGTCCTTGACCGTGCTGGGCGCCAGCCCCATCCGCTCGGCGATCTGCGGATTGGCCAGCCCCGCGCCGAGCAGCCCCAGCACCTCGCGCTCGCGCGGGGTCAGCCCCCGTACGGCCTCGGCGGCGGTGCCCTCGGCCTCCGCGGCGAGATAGCCGCCGATGACCGCGTGGGTCACCCCCGGGTCCAGGACGCTCCCGCCGCCGGCGAGCGTGCGCACGGCCCGCACCAGCTGCTCGGGGTCGGTGTCCTTGAGCAGGAAGCCGGCGGCACCCGCGCGCAGCGCGGCGGCGAGGTACTCCTCGGTGTCGAAGGTGGTGAGCATGGCGACGCGCGGCGGGTCGGGGGCGGCCCGCAGCGCGCGCAGCACCGTCAGGCCGTCGACGTCCGGCATCCGGATGTCGAGGAGTACGACGTCGGGGGCGTGCGCGGCGACGGTGGCCACGGCCTCGCCGCCACCGCAGTCCGCGACCACTTCGATGTCCGGGGCCGTGCCCAGGATCATCCGCAGCCCGGACCGGACGAGCTGTTCGTCGTCCACCACCGCCACACGGATCACCGTCCGCTACCTCTTCCCTCGTCCACCGGGGCCGTCGGCGACCCCGCCCCTCCAGCCTGCCGTACCGGCGGCGGCCGCCGGAGCCCAGGGCTCCGCCCGCGGGCCGGACGACCCCCGCCGACCGGCGGGGGGCGAACCGGGACCCGGGGCGGATGGACCTTCCGGGACCCGGGCGGCAGAGTGCTGTCCATGCTGCACCATGCGGGGGCGGGACGCCGGTCCCGCCGCCGGGTGCGGCCCACGGTCGCAGGCCGCCGCACCCCCCGGCGGCGGCCTGTCCGCCCGTCTCCTACGGGACGGGGTCCGGGGCGGAGCCCCCCAGGTGTCAGATCCGCCCGACAGGCCACTGCGGCGGCGCTTTCGGCGCAGGCCCCAGCGTGGTCGTCCCCGGCGCCGCCCGGTGCCCCAGCCCTGTCCGGTACGCGTCGAGCGCCGCCTCCGTCCGTCCCGTGCGCCGCAGCAGATCGCCCAGCAGCCGGCACAGGTCCGCGAGGTCGCCCGCCGCGCCCGTGCGCTCCAGCAGGGACAGCGCCGCGCAGTAGTGCTCCTCGGCGGCGTCCGTGTCGCCCCGGTCCTCCGAGATGAGCCCCAGCAGCCGGTGCGCCCCGCCCGCGTGGACGGCGCCCCGCTCGGCGCCGAGCGCCGTGGGCGCGAGCAGCGGGCGCAGCAGTTCCGCCGCCTCCGCCGCCTTCCCCCGGCGCCGCAGCACGTCCGCGAGCTCCACCTCCACCTGCACGGTGAACAACACGGCCCGCTTGGAGGCCAGCATGTCGCGGGCGGTGCGCAGCTCGCTCTCGGCCTTGCGCAGATTGCCGTCCTGCGCGTGGACGTAGCCGCGCATCCAGTGGCAGTGGGCGAGTTCGGTCCGTATGTGCAGCTGCTGGTAGAGCTCCTGGGCCTTGGCGAGGGAGGCGTCCGCGTCGGCGATGCGCCCCTCGGCGATGAGGCTGCGGGCCACGCCCCGGTGCATGGCGGCGACGAGCGCCGGGTCGTCCACCTGGGGCGCGAGCGCCAGCGCGAGCTCGGCGGCGTGCGCGGCGCGTGCGTGCGCTCCCATGTCCATGTAGGGCGCGATGGAGGCGGTGTAGAGGAGGAGCAGGGCGTCGGGGTCGTGCATCCCGGAGGCGTTGAGCTCGTCGAGGGCGGTCTCCAGGAGGTAGCAGGCGTAGCGCAGTTCGCCCGCGAGGAGGTGGGCGACGGCCCGGCCGCGCAGGGCGGGCACGCGGCGCGGCAGCGGCTGGTCGGCGAGGAGGGTCTCGGCATCGGCGAAGAGATCGCGGGCGGCGGTGAGGTCGCCGCTCTCCAGCGCGCAGTCGCCGAGCCCGAGGACGGCGGTGGACTCCTCGTTCACCAGTGAGAGCGCGGCCGCCTCGGCGCGCAGGGCGCGGAAGAGCGCGGCGGCGTCCTCCGCGTCCCCGGTGGCCAGGGTGCGCCGGGCGTCCGTCAGCCGCATCCGCAGCTCGGTGGCAAGGTGAGGCGGCCGCCCGGTGGCCAGTTCCTCGACGGTGGTCCCGAGCCGCCCGGCAAGATGGCGCAGGGCGGTCTCGGAGGGCCGGACCCGGCCGGCCTCCAGGGTGGAGATGTACGCCGCCGTGTAGGCGGGCTCGGCCAGTTGCTTCTGGGTGAGCCCTTTCTCGGTCCGCAGCCGCAGGACGCGGCGGCCGATGTCGGAGGGCTCGTCCGCCCGTATGCCGTGGGTGCTGTTCTCGGCCACTTCCGCCCCTCGGTACATTGCGCCGTGATCCAAGCCGTACGTTAAATCTGCTTACGTGAGGATGTAATCGTGCCGCCTGTGCCGTCCGTGCCGCCCATACCGAAGACCACCGGAAACGGTGACACCACGAACACCGGGCCCATCGAGGATTCCGCGGCGGGCACGGCCCGCCAGCCCGGCCTCGTCATGACCGACCACTTCTTCGACGTGCCGCTCGACCACGCCCGTCCGGGCGGCGAGCGGATCCGCCTCTACGCTCGTGAGGTCGTCGCCGCGGGCCGGGTCCGGGAGGGCCTGCCCTGGCTGGTCTTCCTCCAGGGCGGGCCGGGCTTCCCCGCCGGCCGTCCCGTGGGCCGGGAGAACTGGCTGGGCCGCGCGCTGGAGGAGTACCGCGTCCTCCTGCTCGACCAGCGGGGCACCGGCCGCTCCACCCCCGCCAACCGGCAGACGCTGCCCCTGCGTGGCACCCCCGAGCAGCAGGCCGCGTACCTCGCCCACTTCCGGGCCGACTCCATCGTCCGCGACTGCGAGTACATCCGGCCGCTGCTGACCGGCGGCCGGCCCTGGAGCGTCCTCGGGCAGAGCTTCGGCGGTTTCTGCGCGGTCACCTACCTGTCGTACGCGCCGGAGGGCCTCGCCGAGGTGATGATCACCGGCGGACTGCCCTCGCTGGACGCCGACGCGGACGCCGTCTACCGCGCCGCCTACCCGCGCATGGAGCGCAAATCTCTGGACCACTACGCCCGTTACCCGGGCGACGAGGCGGTGGCCCGGCGCATAGCCGAGCACCTGGCGGAGACGGAGGAGACCCTCCCGGACGGCTCCGTGCTGACCGTGGCGGCGTTCCAGCAGCTCGGCATCCTGCTGGGCACCGGCGACGGCTCCCACCGGCTGCACTACCTCCTGGAGGACGCCTTCGTGCCGACAGCCGCCGGGCCGCGGCTGTCGGACGTCTTCGGCGAGCAGGTCGCGGCGGTGCTCTCGCGCACCGCCAGCCCGCTCTACACCCTCCTCCATGAGGTCATTTATGCCCAGGACGGGCGCGCGACGCACTGGTCGGCCGAGCGCGTCCGCGCGGAATTCCCGCAGTTCGAACGTCACTTCGAGCCGGAGGGGCGTTTCCTCTTCACCGGCGAGAGCGTCCACCCCTGGATGCTGGAGACCCAGCCCGCCCTCCGCCCCCTGCGGCGCACTGCCGAACTCCTCGCGGAGCGCGAGGGCTGGACCCCGCTCTACGACGCCGACAGGCTCGCCCGCAACACGGTGCCGGTGGCGGCGGCCGTCTACCACGACGACCTCTACGTGGACACCGAGCACTCCCTGCGCACGGCCCGTTCGATCGCGGGCCTGCGGACGTGGGTCACGGACGAGTACGAGCACGACGGCGTGCGCGCGAGCGGCCGCGTGGTGCTGGACCGGCTGCTGAGGCTCGTCCGGGACGAGGCGTGATCACCCCTCGGTAGCGGTCCCCTTCGTTTCCCGTCACATCCATTGTCATGAACCTCCCGAGCCTCTACGTTGAGCGGCGCCTTAACGCGACTTAACTCGCCACTTAATCGGCGGGTTTCAGTTCGGGAGGAACCCCCCATGCGCACGTACAGACGAATATCCCTGGTGGCGGGCGCTGCCTTAACGGCCGCGCTCGCCGCCACGGCCCCCCACGCTTCCGCCGTTGGCGCCACGCCGGCACCCAAACCCACCCAGCGGGTGGAGTACTTCACCGAGCCCGGCGGTCACCCCCACCACAGGACCGTCCCGGCGTCCCCCGCCCCGGGCCGTTCGCTCGCCCCGGCCCCGGCCGTCAAGGGCGACGGCGCCGTGACCTCCGTCGTCAACAACGGTCCCGTCGGCAGCAAGCTCGACGTCGTCTTCATCGGCGACGGCTACACCGCCTCCCAGCAGGACGCCTTCCACGCGGCCGTACGCGCCAAGTGGACGAAGATGACGGCGGTCGAGCCCTACGCCTCGTACCGGAACCTCTTCAACGTCTGGGCCGTGGACGCCGTTTCACGCGACTCCGGTGTCTCCGGCGACCCGGGGAAGGACGTGAAGCGGGACACCGCCCTCGCCTCGGGCTTCTTCTGCGACGGAGTCGAGCGGCTGCTGTGCGTCGACACCGGCAAGGTCGAGTCGTACGCCGCCAAGGCGCCCGCCGCCGATCTCGTGGTGGTGCTCGCCAACTCCACCAAGTACGGCGGGGCGGGCTACAACGACGTCGTCTCCCACGTCGGCTACGACGGCATCGCCACCGCCTCCTCCGACAACGATCGATCCGACCAGATCGCCGTCCACGAGACCGGTCACTCGCTGGGCAAGCTCGCCGACGAGTACCAGTACGACGAGTACGGCACCTACACCGGCGCCGAGCCCCGCGACGCCAACATCAGCACGCTCGACGCGGGCAGGATGGCCGCGCAGCGAACCAAGTGGTACCGCTGGCTGGGTCAGTCGTCGCCGGACGGCGGCACGGTCGGGTCCTTCGAGGGCGGCGGGTACTACCCCAAGGGCCTCTTCCGTCCCACGGAGAACTCGATCATGCGGTCGCTGGGGCGGGAGTTCAACCTCCCCGGCCGTGAGGCCATGATCGCGGGCTTCTACCGGCACGCGAGCGTGCTGACCGCCGGCGACGGAATGGCGGCCGCCGGTTCGACGGTCGGGCGCGGCACGCGCGTGGGCGTCCGGCTGCCCGCCGCGACGAGCACCGTGCACTGGTACCTCGACGGCCGCGAGGCCGTCTGGTTCCGGGGGAAGACCGCGGTCGTGCCGGCCGCACTGGGCGTCCCTCGCGACGGCCGTGCGCACACGCTGACGGCCCGGGCGGTCGACCGTACGGACGCGGTACGCGACCCGGAGCTGGCCAAGCGGCTGCGCGGCGAGCTGTCGTGGAAGGTCGTCGGCTGAGGCGAAGTGCTGACGTGGTCCTATGAGGGCCGCGCGTCCGCGTCGAGGACGTGCGAGCCCTCATAGGCGTGGGCGAGCCGGGAGAAGCCCAGGTCGAGGGCTTCGGTGGCGGCGGCGCGCACCCGCTCGACGGGCTCGTCCGCCACGAGGGCGGTGTGCAGGACGTCGTAGGCCCGTTCCCCGGCGGCGACGGCCAGCGCGGCGAAGAGCTCCAGCTCGGCCCGGCTGGCCCGCGGGGCCCGTGCCGTCAGCGCCTCGGTGAGCAGCCGCTGCCGCTCCCGGCCCATCGGCAGATAGCCGCTCATCAGCGCGGGGCTGCCGCGCAGCACCCGGGCGAAGATCCGCCCGGTCTCCAGCCGGTCCGGGGCGAGGACCAGCTCGATGCCGTGGGCGTAGAACTCCCGCAGGCCCGCCATGAGCTCGGCGCCCGTCCGGGTCGGGGCCACCGAGTCCGGCAGGCCCTCCCGGAACTCCTCGCGGCGGCTGAAGAAGATGTCCTCCTTCGACGCGAAGTGCGTGAAGACCGTCGCCGGCGCCACGTCCGCCTCCGCCGCGATTCGCGTGAGCGTCGCCGCCTCGAAGCCCTGCTCGGCGAAGAGCCGGAAGGCCGCGTCGGAGATGGCGCGACGGGTCCGCTCCCGCTTGCGGCCGCGCATCCCCGTGGCGGGCGATGCGCCGGGGGAGGGGCTGCCGGCGCTGGTCGTGGCCTTTGTCATGACGCCAAGAATAACCACCGGACAAGCAGAAGTAGAGGTGCTATATTTTTGTAGTCGCTCTAGTTTCGATGCTCCCGATGGGGTGAGATCGCCCGCATGCACACCGCCACCACCCCCCAGCGGACGGAGGACGGCCTGCCGGCCGCCGCCGGCCCGCGCTCCACCGCCGCGATCCTGGCCATCGCCTGCGTGGCCCAGTTCATGGTCATCCTCGATGTGTCGATCGTTAACGTGGCGCTGCCGTCCATGGGGGCCGAGCTCCACCTCGACGGCGCGGGCCAGCAGTGGATCGTCAACGCCTACACCCTCGGCTTCGCCGGGCTGCTGCTGCTCGGCGGCCGGCTGGCCGACCTCGTCGGCACCAAGAAGGCCTTCCTGACCGGCGTGGCCGCCTTCACCGCCGCCTCCCTCGCCGGAGGTTTCGCCACCGACGGTGGCCTGCTGATCGCCGCCCGCGCGGTACAGGGCGTCGGCGGCGCCGTCCTCGCGCCCGCCACCCTCACCCTGATCATGACGACCTTCACCGAGCCCGCCGCCCGCACCCGGGCCATGGGCGCCTGGAGCGCCGTCATGGCCGCCGGTGGCGCCGTCGGCGCCGTGATCGGCGGCATCCTCACCGAGTACGCGGGCTGGCGCTGGGTGCTGTTCGTCAACGTCCCCATAGGCGTCGCCCTGCTCGCCGCCGCGCTCGCATACGTCCCGGCCTCCACCTCCGGCCAGGGCGGGCTCCGCCGCCTCGACCTGCCCGGCGCGGTGACCGTGACCGCCGGGCTCACCGCCCTCGTCTACGGCATCGTCGCCAGCGAGACCCACGCCTGGGGCTCGCCGCAGGTGTGGGGGCCGCTCGTGGCCGCTGCCGCCCTGCTGGGCGCCTTCGTCGCCGTCGAGGCCCGCGTCGCCCATCCGCTCGTACCGCTGCGCGTGCTGCGCCGCCGGGCCGTCGCGACGGCGAACCCGGTGGTCGTCGTCATCGGCGCGGCCATGTTCTCGATGTGGTTCGTGCTTTCCCTCTACTTCCAGCGCGGCCTCCACTACAGCCCGATCCGCGCCGGCATGTCCTTCGTGCCCGGCTCCCTCGCGATCATCCTGGGCGCCCGGATAGCCACCCGCTTCATCGGCCGCACCGGGCCGCGCCCGCTGCTCGTCGGCGGCATGGCCCTCAGCACGATCGGCTTCCTCTGGCTCTCGCGTGTCGACGCGAGCGGTGGCTACACCACCGACGTCCTGGTGCCGTTCGTACTGGCCACCCTCGGTACGGGCCTGGCCACCATGCCCGCCACGGTGGCCGCGACCGCCGGCGCCGACCGCGCCGAGGCCGGGCTCGCCTCGGGCCTCGTCAACACCTCCCGGCAGGTCGGCGGAGCCGTCGGCCTCGCCGTCGTCGGCACCGTCGCCGCGCACGTCACAGCGGACCGCCTCGCCTCCGGCGCGCACGACGCCGCCTCCGCGCTGGCCGCGGGCTACGGCAGGGGACTGCTGGTCGCCGCCGCGTTCACCGCGTGCGCGGCGCTCGGCGGCCTCGCCCTGCCGGGGCGGCCGGCACGCCGGACTTCCTGACCACCTCGTTCCACCGGTTCCACTGGTTTCACCGGTTTCACCGATCCTCAGCCGAAGGAGCAGTCATGGCAAACGAGTTGAACCACATCATCGTCCACGTCAAGGACCGCCGGGAGACCGCGGCCTTCGTCGCGGGGCTCATGGCCGCCGAGGCCCCCCGCGACTGGGGCCACTTCACCCAGATCACCAGCTCCAACGGCGTCGGCATCGACTTCTGCGACGACCTGGTGGCACCGGACGACCTCAACCCCAGTCACCTCGCCTTCCTCGTCACCGACGGGGAGTTCGACGCGATCCTCGCCCGGATCACCGAGCGCGGGCTGCCCTACTTCCCCGACCCGCTGATGAGGGCCGAGGTCGAAGGCACGATCAACCACGAGTACGGCGGCCGGGGCCTCTACCTCCGCGACCCGGGCGGCACGGTCGCGCTGGAGTTCATGACCACGCCGTACGGGGAGGAGTGGACCGAGCGCCCGACGCGCCGGTCGGAGGTCTGAGGGCCCGGCGGGTTCACCGCACCAGCTCCCGCTCCAGCGGCGTACGGAACCGGGGCGTGACGCGTACGCCTCCCAGCCACGCGGCCAGCCGCCCGGCCTCGGCCTCGACGGCGGCGGCCGCGTCACGTCCCGTGTCCGCCAGCGCCCGCCAGACGATCTCGCCGTTCGCCCGCTGGGCCCAGCCGCCGACGATCCGGCCGTTCCACCACACCGTGGGCCCGATGTTCCCCGCGCGGTCGAAGAGGAAGGGGACGTGCTCAGGGTCCAGATACCAGTCGCGCTCCCGCCAGCCCATGGCCGTCGGGTCGAGCCCGGGCAGCAGCGCCGCCCAGTCACCGGTGGGTTCGGCGTGCTCGAGATCGTCCGGCAGCGCGAGCCCCGGCCCCCGGTCGAGCCGCACGCCCACGGCCCCCACGTCCGCCAGCGCCGCCCGCGTATCGCGCAACGACCAGCCCGTCCACCACTTCAGATCCGCCTCGGTCGACGGACCGTACGACGTGAGCCACCGCCGCACCAGCTCCGCCCGGGCCTCACGCTCGGGCATTTCGGGAACGCGGGGCGCGGGCGCCCACGCGTAGAGGCTGCTCGTCCAGGACCCACGCGGCCTGGACCGCCGCACATGCCCGTCCGACGCCAGCAGCCGCAGCACCCGGCTGCCCACGCTCTGCCGCGCCTCGTACGGCTTGCCCGGCGACATCGTGATCTTCTCCTGGAGCGCGGGCACGTCCTTGGCCAGTTCTGCCGTCGTCGCCTCCCCGCGCGCGGCGAGCGCCTCCAGCACCGCCTGCTCGGTCGCCGCGAGCCGGTGCTCGTCCCACGTCTCCCCGAGGGCCTTCAGCAGTCCGGCCCGTGCGCGCAGCGCTACGGGGCGGGCGGTGGAGTACTCCACGCAGGGGGCGGCGTCGATGCTCACGGCGAAGATCGTGCTCCGCATCGACCACAGTTTGATCAGCGTCACATCGTCGTACAGCCCCCGCTCCACCTCGGCCGGATCCGGCTCGACGAGCCGCGCGCAGGCGGACAGATAGACGGTCGCCGCGTCGGTGGCGTGCAGCCCGACGACCGCGTCCGCCACCTCCTCGACGGTGGCGGCCCGATGCGCGGGCGCGAGAAGATGCCGGCTGCCGAGCCGGGCACGACGCGCGTCGTCACTGATGCGGGGGAGGGTGCTGCTGCTCATGGGGGCGACGGTAGACGGGAAATAGGACAGATCCCGTCCTAGGGCGCGGGAAATAGGGGTGCGCAAACGCCCATGGGGCTGAGACGGTGCGCCGTATGACCGACGCGAAAACCGTGATCATCCGCCGCGCCGAGCCGGCCGACGCGGCCGGAGCCGCCGAGGTGTGGCTGCGCTCGTACGACGCCACCCTCCCGACCGTCCGCCGCGCCCACACGGACGACGAGGTACGGGCGTGGTTCCGCTATGTGGTCGTGCCCGAGCGCGAGACATGGGTGGCGGAGGGGGAGGCCGGGGCGATCGTGGGTGTGATGGTCCTCCAGGACGGCCACCTCGACCAGCTCTACCTGGCCCCGGAACACCGGGGCGAGGGCCTGGGCGACCGCTTCGTCGGGCTGGCCAAGGAACGCCGTCCCGAGGGCCTGGAGCTATGGACCTTCCAGATCAACACCCCGGCCCACCGCTTCTACGAGCGCCACGGCTTCACGGTGGCGGAGCGCACGGACGGCTCCGGAAACGAAGAACGGGAGCCAGACATTCGTTATGTCTGGCTCCCGTCGAAGAGAGTGCGCTCGGCAGGATTCGAACCTGCAACCTCTTGATCCGTAGTCAAGTGCTCTATCCGTTAAGCTACGAGCGCTCGGCGTCCCGGTGGCGTTTCCGCCGGCCGGTCGGCGTTGCGGGAACAACTGTACATGAATGTCGAGGGTGGTTTTTCCGGCGGGCGCGGGGCGGACGGGCGAAGTTCGCAAATCGGGCAAATGTCGTGAAAGTGGAAGTCCCCACCCCCTGGCGCCGTCGCGCGCCGGGAAACGCCGGAGCGATACCCAGGGCGTGCCAGGGAGTGAAGCGTCCGGCACGGGCCCGGTCGGTCGGGTGGGTGTGGGGCAATATGGGCTCATGGGCACCTTCGCTGCACACGGCGGTCTCATCGCCGGGCGGTACCGGCTGGGCCGGAAGATCGGGCGCGGCGGTATGGGCACTGTATGGCGTGCCATGGACGAGTTGTTGGCGCGCGAGGTCGCGGTCAAAGAGCTGCACGTGGACGAGCAGCCGTCCGAGCGGGAGACCCGGGCGCAGTACGGACGGATGCTGCGCGAGGCGCGCGCCGTCGCGTTGATCAGGCATCCGAATGTGATCGTGATGCACGACATCGTCGAGCAGGACGGCCGGCCCTGGATCGTCATGGAGCTGATCGACGGCCGTTCCCTGTCCGGCCTGATGTCGGCGGAGGGGCCGGTCGGCGTCCAGGAGGCGGCGCGGATCGGGATCGCGCTGCTGGGCGCGTTGCGCGCGGCGCACGCGCGGGGCGTGCTGCACCGGGACATCAAGCCGCCCAACGTCCTGCTGGAGGAGACCACCGGCCGCGTCGTGCTCACCGACTTCGGCATCGCCCAGGTCTCGGGTGTCACGACGATCACGGAGACGGGCGCGTTCGTCGGCTCGCCCGAGTACACCGCGCCGGAGCGGATGTCGGGCGGGCGCGCGGGCCCGGAGTCCGATCTGTGGTCGCTGGGCGTCCTGTTGTGCACCGTTCTCAGCGGTGAGTCGCCCTTCCACCGTGACTCGCTGGGCGGCATCCTGCACGCCGTCGTCTACGACGAGATCCGGCCGCCCGCCGCTGCCGGCCCGCTGCTCCCGGTCGTCCGCGGCCTGCTGGAGCGGGACCCGGCGCGCCGGATGGCCGCGGACGAGGCGGAGGCGCTGCTCAGGGCGTTCCTGGAGGCCGGACGGCTGCCCCCGGACCGGCTGCCCACGCGACCCGCCCTCCCGCTCGTGCCCCGCACCCCGGCGCTGTCCGGAAACCACCCCCGTACGGCCCTGATGGTGGCGCTCACCGTGGTCGCGCTGGCCGGCATGGGCGCCGGGGCGGCGGCGCTGCTGATGAAGGAGGACGGCGCGAAGAGGGGGCTCGCCGACGGGAAGCCGCCCTTCTCCGCGCCCTTGACGCCCGGCGCCTCGGCGGCGGTGTCCGTGTCGCCGTCCACGCCACCGCCGCCACCCGCCAGTGCCTCCGTCACCGCGCCCGCTGGCTATCGCTCCGTCCAGGACCCGGCGGGTTTCGCTTTCGCCGTGCCCGACGGATTCACCCGTTCCCTGGAGCCCCCGCGCGTCTTCTACTACTCGCCCGGCAAGGACTTCCGTATCGGCTTCCTCATCCAGGACGTCCAGGAGGGCGGCCCGATCACGGCCATGCGCGCCTCCGCCGCCCTCGCCCCCGACCGCTACCCCGGCTACCGGGACGGCAAGGTCGAACGGACCGAACTGCGCGGCCACCGGGCGGCGTCCTGGGAGTTCACCTGGGACGGCTTCGAGGAGAAGGAGAACAAGGCCCCGGCCGGCTCCCGGCACACCTACGACCTCGCCTGGGAGGAGGGGGAGAAGATGTACGACGTATGGGTGTCCGCCCCGGTGGGAAAGGCGGACGAGGGCAAACGGTACTTCGATACGGCGCTGGCCACTTTCGTACGGACGAGGCCCGTCTCCTCTCCCTGACAAGAGAGTTGATTACCGCCGGGTATTCAAAGCGACCCGCCCGGCATACGCTCACCCGCATGACGGACACGCAGGACACTGGAACAGTCGCCGATGGCAAGCCTGTCGCCGATGGCAAGCCGCTCCTTCATGGCGGCGCCGTCCCCGACGGCAATCCCGTCGCCCCGGCGGGCGCCCGCGTCGCGGCCGACGTCGTCACCCCGGAGCTCGTCGCCCGGCTCACGCGCGCGGTGGTGAGCTCCGGCGGCCGCACGGCGAGCCACGCCCCCTTCACCGGGCGGAAGCTGGCCGACCTGCCGGAGTCCTCGCCCGAGGACGTGACGGAGGCCTTCGCCCGGGCCCGCGAGGCGCGCCGCGCCTGGGCGGAGAAGCCCGCACGGCGCCGGGCGGCCGTACTGCTGCGCTTCCACGACCTTGTGCTCGCCCGCCAGTCCGAGATCCTGGACCTCATTCAGCTGGAGACGGGCAAGGCACGGCTGCACGCCCATGAGGAGGTGCAGGCCGTCGCCGTCGCCGCCCGGCACTACGGCCGGTGGGCCCCCGTCTATCTGCGGCCCAAGGCGCACCTGGGCGTCCTTCCCACCCTCACCCGCGTCACCGAACTGCGCGTGCCGCGCGGCGTGGTGGGCCAGATCGCGCCCTGGAACTATCCCTTCGAGCTGTCCGTCGGGGATGCCCTGCCCGCCTTCGCCGCGGGCAACGCCGTGGTGATGAAGCCCGACACCCAGACCGCGCTGACCGCCCTGTGGGCCCGTGAGCTGCTGATAGAGGCCGGGCTTCCGGAAGACGTGTGGCAAGTGGTGCTCGGCGAGGGCCCGGTCGTCGGTCCCGCCGTGGTCGCCCACGCCGACTACGTCTCCTTCACCGGCTCCACCCGCACCGGCCGCGAGGTCGCCCAGAGCGCGGCGGCCCGGCTCATCGGCTGCTCGCTCGAACTGGGCGGCAAGAACGCCATGCTGGTGCTGCGCGACGCGGACGTCGAGAAGGCGGCGGCGGGCGCGATCCGCGGCTGCTTCTCCTCTGCCGGCCAGCTGTGCGTTTCCATCGAGCGGCTGTATGTCCACTCCTCCGTGGCAAACCTCTTCTTGGAGCGTTTCGCCGCGCGCGCGAAGGCCCTGCGCCTGGGCACGGGCCTCGCCTACGGCGCCGACATGGGGTCGCTGGTGTCGCAGCGGCAGTTGGAGAACGTCACCCGGCACGTGGACGAGGCGGTGACCAAGGGCGCCACGGTCCTCGCGGGCGGCCGCCCCCGGCCGGACATCGGGCCGCTGTTCTACGAGCCGACCATCCTGGACGGGGTGGAACCACCCATGGCGGTCTGCAATGAGGAAACGTTCGGCCCGGTGGTCTCCGTCTTCCGCTTCGACGACGAGGACGAGGCGGTGCGCCTCGCCAACGCCACCCCGTACGGCCTCAACGCGAGCGTATGGACGGCGGACGGGCGCCGGGGCCGGGCGGTCGCGGCGCGGCTGCGGGCCGGCACGGTCAATGTCAACGAGGCGTACGCGGCGGCCTACGGCAGCGCCCGCGCGCCGATGGGCGGCATGAGCGACTCCGGCCTGGGGCGTCGGCACGGCGCGGAGGGCATCCTCAAGTACACGGAGGCGCAGACGATAGCCCAGCAGCGGCTGGTGCCGATGGGACCCGCGTTCGGCCTGGACGACGAGGCGTACGCACGGCTGATGACAGGCGGGCTGCGCGCCCTGAAGGCGCTCCGGCTGCGCTGAGGGGGCGATGGCGATGGCATCGGCAGAGCACGAGGGGTCGCATGAAGCGACGCACGACGCACCGCATGAGAAAACGCACGATGCCCCGTACGACTACGACGTCGTCGTCGTGGGATCCGGCTTCGGCGGTTCCGTATCCGCCCTCCGCCTGACGGAGAAGGGCTACCGCGTGGGTGTGCTGGAGGCGGGCCGCCGCTTCACCCGCGACACCCTGCCCAGGAACTCCTGGGACCTGCGGAACTACCTCTGGGCCCCCGCCCTCGGCCTCTACGGCGTCCAGCGCGTCCACCTGCTCGGCAACGTCATGGTGCTGGCGGGCGCCGGCGTCGGCGGCGGCTCGCTCAACTACGCCAACACCCTCTACGTACCGCCGAAGGCGTTCTTCGACGACCCCCAGTGGGCCGGGATCACCGACTGGGAGCGGGAACTGCGCCCGCACTACGAGCAGGCGCGGCGGATGCTGGGGGTGCGGATCAACCCGACCACCACCCCCTCCGACGTCCATCTCAAGGCGGCCGCCGAGAAGATGGGCGTGGGGGACACCTTCCACATGGCACCGGTAGGGGTGTTCTTCGGGGACGGACGGGACGGCGACGGCGAGCGCCGCGCCCGGCCCGGCGAGGAGGTGCCCGACCCCTACTTCGGGGGCGCCGGGCCGGACCGGCGGGCCTGCGTCGAGTGCGGCGAGTGCATGACGGGCTGCCGGCACGGGGCGAAGAACACCCTCTGCGAGAACTACCTCCACCTCGCCGAGCGCGCCGGAGCGGTGATCCACTCGATGACGACGGTGCTGGCCGTCACCGAGCACCGCGACGGCGGATACCGCGTCGTCACCGTCCCCACGGACCGGCGGCACGGGCGCCACCGGGCGCGCCCGCGGACGCTGCGCGCCCGGTACGTGGTGCTCGCCGCCGGTACGTACGGCACGCAGACGCTGCTGCACACGATGCGGGACAAGGGCCTGCTGCCCGGGATCTCCCCCCGGCTCGGCATGCTGACCAGGACGAACTCCGAGGCGCTGGTCGGTGCCCAGACCACCGACCGTCGCTACCGCGAACGCCACGGTGAGCGGCCCGACTTCACCCGGGGCGTCGCGATCACGTCGTCGATCCACCCGGACGCGGATACGCACATCGAGCCCGTCCGCTACGGCAAGGGCTCCAACGCGATGGGCTTCCTGTCCGTCCTCCAGGTGCCCGTCGGGACACGGGCGCCCCGGGCGGTGGCCTTCGCGGGACGGTGCGTCCGCCACCCCGTCCTGCTGCTGCGGGCGCTGTCCAACCGCCGCTGGTCCGAGCGCACGATCATCGGCCTGGTGATGCAGTCGCTGGACAACTCCCTCACCACGTACCGGAGGCCGAAGGGCCCGGGCAAGGGCCTGCTCACCGCCCGGCAGGGCCACGGCGAGCCCAACCCCGTACAGATCCCGCAGGCGGCACGGGCGGCGTCCCTCGTGGCGGAGGAGATCAACGGCTTCCCGGGCAGCAACGTCGGCGAGCTCATCGGCACACCGCTCACCGCGCACTTCATCGGCGGCTGCCCGATCGGCGCCGACGCCTCCGGGGGCGTGATCGACCCGTACCACCGGCTCTACGGCCACCCGGGCATCTCGGTCGTCGACGGCGCGGCCGTCTCCGCCAACCTCGGCGTCAACCCTTCCCTGACGATCACGGCGCAGGCCGAGCGCGCGATGTCCTTCTGGCCGAACAAGGGGGAGACCGACCCCCGACCCGAGCAAGGGCGGGCGTACGAGCGCACGGCCGCCGTCGAGCCCTGGCACCCGGCCGTGCCCAAGGACGCCTTCGCGGCGCTGCGCCTGCCGCTGCTGCCGGTGCCGAGGGTGCCGCGGGATTCCTGACGCCGGGATTCCTGACGCACTGGGCGCACGGGACACGGCGAAGGGCCCCGGGCCGCCATCGCGGGGGCGTGCGGGCGGCCACGGGGCCCTTGACTGCCGGCACCGAGGTCAGGGCAGGGTCGGTGCCGTGGAGCGGCGCCGGGGGGAGCGCCGCGGGCTTGTGGGGATGACTGAACCGGATGTCTGAACCAGATATCCGAACCGGGTCCTGCACCAGAGGTTTGAACCGGATGGTTGAACCAATGGCGGTGGGACGCAATCGAATTGGTGCGGACTTGCGGTCCCCCTTGGCATCGTGGGGGATGCGCCTCCCGGGCGCAACCGTTTCGACCGGATACGGTCGGTTCCAGGCGTCCCCGGAACCGACCGCCCCTTGGGCGGCGGCCGGGCTGCTGTCCCCTGCTGACCGGTCGCCTCGCCACCGGAGGGGGGTCCCACGACACGCGTGCTCGCGCGTCTCCCACTCCGGTGGATCCGCCCTTGTCGATGCCGGGCGCCCGGGCGAACAGGGACGGAAGCCACACGTGGATTCCAAGAGGACCGCTCCATGGCTGGTGCGGTCACCGGTATTAACGAAGATGATCAGCCGCCGGTCACGGCGCCGTACGGGTGACGGCCCCCGCCCGTCCGGCTGACGGCGCGGGCCGCTGATCCAGTCACCCGGAGTCCCTCAGACGCGGCCCCGGCACAGCTCGAGCAGGGTCATGGCCAGCGCGGTGCCCGGCCGGCCGAGCTGCTCGCGGTAGTGGCCGAGGATCTCCATCTCGCGGGAGAGATTGACGCGCCGGCCGCCGGAGCCGATGCGCTCGCGCTGGATCACCGCCGAGACGGCCATCCGCTCCTGCACGAGGCCGATGATGCGGCCGTCGAGATCGTCGATCCGCTCCCGGGCGCCGGTGATCACTCCGGCGGCCTCGGGGGTACGGGCGCCGGTGTCGGCGGGGGCGGTGGCGGCCGGGGCCGTGGCGACCGGGACGGTGGCGGCCGGGACGGTGGTGTCGGCGGTCGTGGCGATGGCGCCGAGCGCGTTCATGGTCATGTCGGATTCTCCAAAAGGGCCGGGGCCCCCGGAGGCGGACAGGTCCGGGAAAACGACAGGCGCCCCGGGCCTTGTCGGCCCGGGGCGCCTGGGAAGTCGCTTGTCAGTTGCTCAAGCAGCACGACCATGGCAGCCGGACGGGCCGGGTGCCATAGGTAAAGACGAAGGTCAGGTGCTTGCGCATGGCGCCCAGTATGGCCCGGGAACGGCCCTGTGGCCAACGCGCCCCGGGCCGGTATTCGGATGGTGAGACAAAAGGAACCCCCCGCTCCCCGGTAGAATCGACAAATACAGACCCCCTCCCGACCGCCGGAAGGCCGCTCCCGTGTCAGCAGCACCCCCCGCCGCCGCCCACGACAACACCGCGGAACCGGTGCTCGTTGTCGACTTCGGCGCGCAGTACGCCCAGCTCATCGCCCGCCGCGTCCGTGAGGCCCGGGTCTACAGCGAGATCGTCCCCAGCACGACGCCCGTCGCGGAGATGCTCGCCAAGAAGCCCAAGGCGATCATCCTCTCCGGCGGTCCCTCCTCCGTGTACGAGGAAGGCGCCCCGCGCCTGGACGATGCCCGCGCCCTTTTCGAGGCCGGCATCCCCGTCTTCGGCATGTGCTACGGCTTCCAGCTGATGGCCACGACGCTGGGCGGCACGGTCGACAACACCGGCGCCCGTGAGTACGGCCGCACCGCGATGCGCGTCAGCAAGGCCGGCTCCACGCTCTTCGAGGGCACCCCCGTCGAGCAGTCCGTGTGGATGTCGCACGGCGACGCCTGCTCGGCCGCGCCCGAGGGCTTCGCCGTCACCGCCTCCACGGACCTGGTGCCGGTCGCCGCCTTCGAGAACGACGAGAAGAAGCTCTACGGCGTGCAGTACCACCCCGAGGTGATGCACTCCACGCACGGCCAGCTGGTCCTGGAGCACTTCCTCTACCGCGGCGCGGGCATCGAGCCGTCCTGGACCACGGGCAACGTGATCGAGGAGCAGGTCGAGGCGATCCGCGCCCAGGTCGGTACCAAGCGCGCGATCTGCGGCCTGTCCGGCGGCGTGGACTCCGCCGTGGCCGCCGCCCTGGTGCAGAAGGCCATCGGCTCCCAGCTGACCTGCGTCTATGTCGACCACGGCCTGATGCGCAAGGGCGAGACCGAGCAGGTCGAGAAGGACTTCGTGGCCGCCACGGGCGTCCAGCTGAAGGTCGTCGACGCGCAGGAGCGATTCCTTAGCGCGCTCGCCGGCGTCTCCGACCCGGAGACCAAGCGGAAGATCATCGGCCGGGAGTTCATCCGCGTCTTCGAGCAGGCGCAGGCCGAGATCGTCGCCGAGGGCGCGGCCGACGGCGAGGACGTCGCGTTCCTCGTCCAGGGCACGCTCTACCCGGACATCGTCGAGTCCGGCGGCGGCACCGGCACCGCCAACATCAAGTCCCACCACAACGTGGGCGGCCTCCCCGAGGACCTGGAGTTCGAGCTCGTCGAGCCGCTCCGCCAGCTCTTCAAGGACGAGGTCCGCATGGTCGGCCAGGAGCTCGGCCTGCCCGCCGAGATCGTCCAGCGCCAGCCCTTCCCGGGCCCGGGCCTCGGCATCCGCATCGTCGGCGAGGTCACCCAGGAGCGCCTGGAGCTGCTGCGCGAGGCCGACGCCATCGCCCGCGAGGAGCTCACCGCCGCCGGCCTCGACGCCGAGATCTGGCAGTGCCCGGTCGTGCTGCTCGCCGACGTCCGCAGTGTGGGCGTGCAGGGCGACGGCCGTACATACGGCCACCCGATCGTGCTGCGCCCGGTCTCGTCCGAGGACGCCATGACGGCGGACTGGACGCGCATGCCGTACGACGTGCTGGCGCGGATCTCCACGCGCATCACGAACGAGGTGCGCGACGTCAACCGCGTGGTGCTGGACGTGACCAGCAAGCCGCCGGGGACGATCGAGTGGGAGTAATCCCCACGCGATGACAAACGGCCGTGCCGCCCCTCCTCATGTGGAGTGGGCGGCACGGCCGTTTCGCTGTCTATACGTCGTGCTTCCAGTGCGGAATGCTGGTGGATCCACGCCAGTGAGAGGAGACGTTGTGCCGCACATAGACGTGGGGAACGACGCGCCCGGGATCATCGGCCTGATGCGGTTCCGCCCGGAGACCGCCGCTCCGCTGAACGACCTGGCGGACGCCCTGCTCCGCACCCCCGGCCCGCTCTCCCGGGGCGAGCGCGAACTGATCGCCTCCTATGTCTCGCACGGCAACGGCTGTGCCTTCTGCACCGGCGGCCACTCCGAAGTCGCCGCCCGCGAACTGGAGGGCGGCATGCCGGCCGTCCGTCGCGTCCTGGACGACCACGACTTCTCCGGCCTCCCGGAGAAGATCGGCGCTCTGCTCGCCATCGCCGGCCTTGTCCGCAAGGGGGGCAAGGAAGTCACCGAGGAGGCCGTGGCCGCCGCCCGCAAGGCGGGCGCCACGGATGTGGAGATCCACGACACGGTGCTGATCGCGGCGGCGTTCTGCATGTACAACCGCTACGTGGACGGCCTGGCTGCTCCCCTTCCGGCGGACCCGGCGTCGTACGGGCGGCAGATGGCGGACCGGGTCGTCGCCCACGGCTACGCGAACGGGCCGGGGGCGCGACGCGCTTGACCTGGTCGCACGTCGGTGCCGTCGCTCATTCGTTTGGGTGGCGGCGCCGAAGTTTGCGGTGGGTACGCTGACCGTACGGCCGAGAATCCCGTCCATGGGAGGAACCATGACCGCTGAGCCCGTGCACCACTGGCCGGTGCCGCCGCAGGACGGGTACACCGTGGACGACCTGCTGACGCTGCCCGACCTCCCGCCGCACACGGAGTTGATCGACGGGAGCCTGGTTTTCGTGAGTCCGCAGCGTGACTTTCACAGCATCGTGATCGACCTGCTGGCGAGTGGTCTGCGACGCACTGTGCCGCCCGAGCTCAAGGTCCGGCGCGAGATGGTGGTAGTGATCGACAATCGAAATGGTCCGGAGCCGGACGTCTGTGTCCTCCGGGCCGGGGCGGTACGGAGTACGAAGCAGACCTACTACCAAGTCAGGGATGTGCTGTTGGCGGTCGAGGTGGTATCCCCGAGCTCCGAGTCCAGGGATCGCGACACCAAGCCGCACAAGTACGCGGCCGCAGGCATCCCCCACTTCTGGCGAGTTGAGATGGCCAGTACAGACGAGCGGCCGGTCGTCGAGGTCTTCGAGCTCGACAAGGAGGCGCGTGCGTACGTGCCGATGGGCACCTACCGGGACACGCTCAAGCTCGCGGTCCCCTTCGACATCGACATCGATCTGACGGAGATCGACCAGTTCTAGCGCGGGCTGACGCACAAACCCTGGCCTCCTCCTATACCCGGCGGTAGCTTCCGTGCCACAGTCATGGATAACGGAGGAGGCCCGTCATGCCCGAGGCCAGTGCCAGCGCCCCCGCCCCCATCCCCACCGACCAGCTCCACTTCGCCATGCCCCCCAAGCATGACTCCGTCGAGGACGAGCGGCGGTACCGCAAGGAGCGGCTGGCCGCCGCGTTGCGGCTGTTCGGGCGGTTCGGGTTCGAGGAGGGCGTCGCGGGACACATCACCGCGCGGGACCCGGAGTTCACCGATCACTTCTGGGTCAATCCGTTCGGCATGTCCTTCAAGCACATCACCGTCGGCGACCTGATCCTGGTGAACCACAAGGGGCAGGTCGTCCAGGGCCGCCACCACGTCAATCAGGCGGCCTTCGCGATCCACTCGCAGATCCACCGTGCCCGCCCCGACGTCGTCGCCGCCGCGCACAGCCACTCCACCTACGGGCGCGCGATGTCGACCTTGGGGGAGCTGCTGGAGCCGATCACCCAGGACGTCTGCGCGTTCTACCAGGATCACGCGCTCTTCGACGACTACACGGGCGTCGTGGTGGACGAGGAGGAGGGGCGGCGCATCGCCTCCGCCCTCGGGCCGCACAAGGCGGTGATCCTCCGCAATCACGGGCTGCTGACCGTCGGCGACTCGGTGGACGCGGCCGCGTGGTGGTTCATCACGATGGAACGGTCCTGCCAGGTGCAGCTGGCGGCGAAGGCCGCCGGGAAGCCCGTGCTCATCGACCCCAAGAGCGCCGAGCACACCCGTGACCAGCTGGGGAGCGACCTGGTGGCGTGGATCAACTACCAGCCGCTGTATCAGCAGATCACCCGCAGTGAGCCGGACCTGCTGGACTGAGCCGGACTGGGCCGGGCTGAGCCCGGCTCGGCCACATCGAGGGCCCGGCCGGGCCGCCCACCCCCGCCGTTCGGCGGGGGTGGCTCGTTCTTTTGGGCGTCTTTGCAGTTCTTTTACCTTGTTTACGATGGTCGGAAGCCGAGGCGGCCCGCCTCGGCTCTGTCGTGCCATGAACCGGTAGGAGAACCATGCGCCTCACCCGTGCCGTCGGGCTGTCCGCCGCCCTCGCCCTGACCGGGCTGGCCGTCACGGCGTGCGGCGGTGGCGCCGAGGCCGAGGAGCGGCCCGCGAAGTCCTCCGCGCCGGCCTCGTCCGCCGCCACCCCCTCCAGCCCCGCCCCCGTCACGGAGAAGCCCGCCCCGGAGGCCGTACTGCTCAAGGGCGCCGCCAAGGTCGCACGGCCCGAGATCGCCCCGGCCAACGGCGAGAAGGTCGGCGTGGGCCAGCCCATCGCGATCGTCTTCAAGCAGCAGAAGGTCGCCAAGGAACTGCGGGCCGGCATCGAGGGACGGCTGAAGGTCTCCACCTCCCCGCAGATCCCCGGCGCCTGGCACTGGAACGAGTCCAAGGGCGACACGCGCGTCCACTTCCGCCCCGAGAAGTACTGGCCCGCCGGCACCAAGGTCACCCTCGACGCACGGCTCGCGGGCGTGAAGCTCGCCGACGGCACCGCGGCCGACCGCGACCGGACGATCTCCTTCACCATCGGCGACGCGATGGTGAACACCGTGGACCTCAAGACCCGCAAGCTGACCGTCGTCCGCAACGGCAAGACCCTGCGCACCATCCCGGTCAGCGGCGGCGACGAGTCGAAGGGCTTCGGTACTCGCGAGGGCGTCAAGACCATCCTCGCCAAGGAGGGCCGCGTCGTCATGGACTCGCTCTCCATCGGTATCCCGCGTAACCACCCCGACGGCTTCTACGGTTCGTACGACTACAGCATGCGCGAGACGATCAGCGGCGAGTACGTCCACGCGGCCCCCGACAACGCCGAGTCCTTCGGCAAGGAGAACGTCAGCCACGGCTGCATCGGCATGTCCACCACCGACGCCAAGTGGCTGTACGAGCTGACCCTCAAGGGCGACGTCGTCCAGGTCACCGGCAGCACCAAGCCCAAGCCCATGGACCACTTCGGCAACGGCTACGGCGACTGGAACCTGACCTGGGAGCAGTGGCTGGAGGGCAGTGCGCTGGGCATCCGCTCCGGAGCCTGACGCACATCCCCACCACGCCGTCCCCATGAAGCGCAAGCCCTGTGGACAACCCCCGCCGTTCCCGGCCGGGGTTGTCCACAGGCCTGAACGCGTCGCGCGTTCCGTACGTATGGTCGGAGTACGACGCGTGGGGGACGGCGAGGGAAGGCGAGGGCGGCGATGGCCGGCGGCATGTCACACAAGGCGGGCCCCTCATACGGGTCGGGCCCGTCGTACAGGGCGCGAGGGGACCTGGGGCGCTACGCGCTGCTCCCGCTGCGCCTCTTCCTCGGGATCACCTTCGTCTACGCGGGCCTCGACAAGCTCACCGACCCCGCCTTTCTGACGAGCGGCGGCGGGCAGGGCTCCATCGGTGCCCTGATGGAGTCGGTGCGCGGCACGGCCGCGCTCCCGGGGCTGGTGGATCTCGCGCTGAAGAACCCCGTCGGCTTCGGTTACGCGATCGCGTTCGGCGAGCTCGCGGTGGGCCTGGGCACCCTCCTGGGGCTCTTCGCGCGGGTCGCGGCCGCCGGAGGCGCCCTGATATCGCTCAGCCTCTGGCTGACCGTCAGCTGGGCGGCCACGCCCTACTACTACGGCAACGACCTCGTCTATCTGATGGCCTGGCTGCCGCTGATACTCGCGGGCGCGCCCCTGCTCTCGGTGGATGCGGCGCTGGCCGGCCGGCGGAGGGGACGCGCCCGGGGCGGGGTGCCGTTCAGCCGAGTCGCTCCGGCTGCCCGTCGCGGTCGGTGAGGCGCGCCCGGCGGCGGCGTGCGGCGAAGGAGAGGGAGGAGACCAGGCCCGCCAGGCAGAATCCGCCCGCCAGAACGGGCAGCAGCAGATAGGAGGGGATGTGCCACCGGCCGTCGGCCGCTGCCAGATAGGCCAGGCCGCCGCCCAGCAGAACCAGGCCGATGACCAGCCTTCCCGGTTCGAAGTCATGCCGTGCCACGGATCACCTCCACCTGGCCGATGCCGGCCTTGAGTTCGAGGCGCAGGGTGCCGTGCGAGGGGTGCCCGGCGCCGGGGGACAGTGTGGTCCGGCGGTGCCCGCCGGGCTGGACGTCGACGTCCTGGGGGCCTTCGCCCGGGAGCTGGATGTCGCCCAGGCCGACCTGGATGTTCAGCTCCGCCGTGACGTCCTGTGGCAGGACGACCTGGAGCTTGCCCGCCCCGACCTCCGCGCTCACGCCGGACGGCGCCGCTCCGCCGGACCCGGACCAGGGCACGCCGGTCAGGTCGAGCACGCCTACGCCGGTGCCGAGTTCATAGTGCTCGCGGATCTCGGCCTGGCTCGCCGGGCGCCAGGTCGTGCGGGACCAGTCGGCGGTCACGGACTTCGGCAGCGCGGCGGCGCCGGTCAGCAGGGCGCCGGTGAGCACGGCCGCGACGACCGTGCCGCCGCCCGTGCGGCCGTACCGGGAGCTGATCGCGATGCCCAGGCCGAAGACGACCAGGGCGCCGGCCAGCCCGAACTCCAGGGAGGTGTTCAGCGGGCGGTGATGCCAGGTCAGACCGGTGCCGAGGCCGAAGGCGGCCAGGGCCAGCAGGAACGTCCAGCCGCCCAGCCATGGGCCTTGGCCTGCCCCTGCCCCTGCCCCGGCACTGCCCCCGGACCCGAGCCCGGCCCCGGACGCCGGTCCGGTGGAGCGCTCGGAGACGCGTTCGGAGGCTGGGTCCGGGCTGGCGCCACGGGCCGGGCCGGCCGCCGCGTACGGTCCGGTGCCGGTGACCGTTCCGGCCCAGCCGTGCGCCCACTTGGCGACGCGGTCCCGGATCGGGGCCGTGGAGTCCTGGACGTCGTGGTCCGGGCCCCAGAGATAGCCCGTGCCGGGGGCGCCCGGGGCGGAGTCCCGGACGGAGTCGCGCCACCAGGAGGGGGCGCCCGGCGCCGGGGGAGCCTGGGTCTCCGGCGGGGCTTCCATGGCCTTGTGCGGCTTGAGTGCCTTGTGGGGCCGTGCCGCCCCGGTCGCCGTGCCCTCCGCCCCCACGGCGTCCTCCGGCCCGGCCTCGGCCAGCCGGCGGTGCTGCGACCAGTACGCGGCGCCGCTCAGGGTGACGATCAGCATCAGAGCGAAGGACATCACGCCGCTGTTGTTGAGCATGGAGAGGAAGAGGCCGGAGCCCACCAGCGCGCACAGCACGGCGGTCAGCGCCGTGCCCTCGACACGCCCGGAGAGCATCCGGCGCGCCTCGTTCTCCTCCTCGCCCTCCAGGGGGATCAGCAGCCAGGCGAAGCCGTAGACGATCAGGCCCAGGCCGCCGGTGACGCCCAGCACGCCGAGCGCCACCCGGAAGATGACGGGGTCCATGTCGAAGCAGCGCCCGAGCCCACCGCAGACCCCGGCGATCAGCTTGTGCTCACGGCTGCGCCGCAGCGGCGGGGTGGCGGCGGGCTCGGAGGTGGGTGGCGCGTCGGTCATAAGGACATGGTGTCAACCGGAATGTATGTACGGCACCCGTGCCGACCCTGGACGTTCCCTGAGATCACCCCTGAGATCGATCCGGTTATGGTGGCGCATCGAACGTATGACGGGGGAACCGGAGGGGGTCGCGCGGTGCACGGTGCAGCGCCTGAGGCGGGTCGGCTGGTCGCCGGCCGGTACCGCCTGGCCGAGCGGATAGGCCGGGGCGGCATGGGCACCGTCTGGCGCGCCCAGGACGAGCTGCTGGCCCGTCAGGTCGCGGTGAAGCGCTTGCACGTCAACCCCGGCCTGGAGGAGGACGAGCTCGCCACCCTCTACGAGCGCACCCGGCGCGAGGCGCGCAGCGCGGCCAGGATCACCCACCCCAATGTGGTCGTCGTCCACGATGTGGTCGAGGACGGCGGCCTGCCCTGCATCGTGATGGAGTACGTGCCGTCCACGACGCTCGGCGACGTCCTCAAGCGCGGCCCGGTCGGCCCCGAGGACGCCGCCCGCATCGGGCGCGGCATGACCGCCGCGCTGCGCGCCGCGCACGCGGCCGGGGTGCTGCACCGCGACGTGAAGCCCGGCAACGTCCTTCTCGGGTACGACGGGCGGGTCGTCCTCACCGACTTCGGCATCGCCCAGTCCACCGGCACCTCCACCCTCACCAAGACTGGCGAGATGGTCGGCTCGATCGACTACATCGCCCCTGAACGCGTCAAGGGCGCCAAGCCTGGACCGGCCTCCGATCTGTGGGCGCTCGGCGCCACGCTCTATCAGGCCCTGGAGGGCCGGCCGCCGTTCCGGCGGGACACCGCCGTCGAGACGGCGTACGCCATCGCCATGGACCCGCTGGTGCCGCCGCGGCACGCGGGGCCGCTGACCAAGCTGATCGAGACGCTGCTGGCCAAGGACCCGGCCCTGCGGCCCCCGGCCGAGCTGGTCGAGCAGATCCTCCGGGAGCCGGCGGCCGAGGCCGCCACGGCCACCCATCAGGCGCCCCACGGACTCGCCACGCCCCCGGTGCCCCCGGCGCCCCGCCCGGCCCCGTCCGGCCCGGAGCCGGCCGCCGCCCCGCCCGCCGAGCAGCTGACCGGCGCGGAAGCCGCCGATGCCCCAACCCCCGCTCCCGTCCCCGCCCCCCGGCCGGACGCCACGGCGACGGCGCCGACGACCGCCGCACCCGCCGTCCCGCCCTCGTCCACCGCGCCTTCGTCCACCGCGCCCGCCCCCGCCAAGCCCCGCCGCCGGGCGGCCCGCTGGTGGTGGGCGGCCGCCGCGACCGTCGTCGCGGGCGCCCTCGCCGCCTGCGTGTACGTCCTCACCCAGGGCGGCGGCGAGGACAATTCCGCCGAGCGGCCCGACACCACCCCGGCCCCGGCCCCGGCCCGTAGCGCCACCCCCACGCCGAAGCCGCCGCCGACCTACCCGCCCGTTCCCCAGGGCTACCATCTCGTCGAGGAGAAGCGGCTCGGCGTCTCCTTCCCCGTCCCCGACGGCTGGACCCGGCAGGAGAAGTCCTCCCGCGAGGTCGACTACATCGACCGGACCGGGCTCGTCGGCCTCAAGATCAACGTCCTGGACTTCGCGGGCCGCGACCACGTCCAGCACTGGAAGGACGTCGAGCAGCAGCTCAAGGCCTCCTCGGAGATCCGGAACTACCGCCGGGGCCGGCTCCAGGAGACGACCTTCCGCGACGAACCGGCGGCGATCTGGGAGTTCACCTGGTCCGGCCGGGTCCGGGACTTCCAGGCGGTCGACCTGGGCTTCGGCCGCGAGGGCGGCGCCGAGTACGCCATCTACCTGTCCGCGCCGAAGGCCGACTGGGAGCGCCACCGGCCCGTGTTCGACGTGGTCCGCGAGGGATTCCGCACGGGGGAGCAGCCCTGACCGGGGCCCGGCCGGACCGGGCCGGACCTGACCTCCCGTCACCCTCGGTAATCCCCGGGTCCCGTCAGGGTCGACCCTGATGTCCGCGCGGGGCCGACCATGTGACGATCAGTGCATGACCACCGCTCCGCACCCCGACGGCCCGCCCCTGCGCAAGCTCTACCGCAGCGACGAAGGGCGGATGCTCGGTGGCGTGGCGCGCGGGCTCGCCGGGCATCTGGGCGTGCCGGTGGCCTGGGTGCGGCTGGTGTTCGTGGCGCTGATGATGGCTCAGGGGATGGGCGCGCTGCTCTACGCGGTGTTCTGGTTCGTCGTGCCGCTCGGCGTCGGCGGTGTCGAGGCGCCGCGCCGGCCGTTCGCGGAGGTCTCCGTCTCCGCCGACGGGCACCGCAGGCTGCTCGCCCGCAAGCCCGACCGGGGGCAGGTCGCCGCTCTTGTCGCGCTCGTCGTCAGCGCCGTCGTCTTTCTCGACCGTCTCCATCTCGGCCGTGCCAACGCCTACCTCGTGCCTCTCGTGCTGATCGGCGCGGGCGTCGCCCTCGTCTGGCGCCAGGCCGACAACGCCCGCCGTGCCCACTGGGTGGAGGTAGGCCGTCGCAAGCGTGTCCTGCCCCTCGCGCGGGCGGGCGCGGGCGTGGTGCTGGTCGGCGTGGGCGCCACCGGTGTCGTCGTCCTCCAGGGCTCCGTCGAGCACTTGGGGACGGTCCTCCAGGCGTCGCTCGCCATGGTGGTCGGCATCGCGCTGCTGGCAGGGCCCTCGGTCGTCCGGATGGCCCAGGACCTCTCCGCCGAGCGGACCATGCGCATCCGGGCCCAGGAGCGCGCCGAGGTCGCCGCCCACGTCCACGACTCCGTCCTCCACACGCTCACCCTCATCCAGCGCAACGCCGAGGACTCCCGCGAGGTCGCCCGGCTCGCCCGTGCCCAGGAGCGCGAGCTGCGCAACTGGCTCTACGACCCCGAGGGCCGAGGCAAGGAGGAGGCCGAGGGGCCCAGCACCCTCGGCGAAGCCGTCCGGGACACCGCCGCCCGCGTCGAGGACCACCACGGGGTGCCCATCGAGGTCGTCGTGGTCGGCGACTGCCCCCTCGACGACCGGCTCGACGCCCAGCTCCAGGCGGCCCGTGAGGCCATGGTCAACGCGGCCAAGTACGGTGGCGAAGGCGGAGCCGTGCAGGTGTACGCGGAGGTCGAGGGGCGTACGGTCTTCATCTCGGTGCGCGACCGCGGCCCCGGTTTCGACCTGGACGCGGTACCGGAGGACCGGATGGGCGTCCGGGAGTCCATCATCGGCCGGATGCAGCGCAACGGCGGCACCGCTCGCGTGCGACCCGCGCCCGGCGGGGGGACGGAATGGGAGCTGGAGATGGAGAGGGCGGAGAACGGATGACGACCGAGCAGACGGCAGGGGAGACGGCGGAGCGCCACGTCCGGGTCGTGCTGGTCGACGACCACCGGATGTTCCGGACGGGCGTGCAGGCCGAGATCGGGGCCACCGACCGTACGGGCGTCGAGGTGGTCGGCGAGGCCGCCGACGTCGACCAGGCGGTCACGGTGATCACAGCGACCCGCCCCGAGGTGGTGCTGCTGGACGTCCACCTGCCCGGTGGCGGCGGAGTCGAGGTGCTGCGCCGCTGCGCCTCGCTGATGACCGGCCAGGAGAGCCCGGTCCGCTTCCTCGCGCTGTCCGTCTCCGACGCCGCCGAGGACGTCATCGGCGTCATCCGGGGCGGCGCCCGCGGCTACGTCACCAAGACGATCACCGGCGGTGATCTGGTCGACGCCATCTTCCGGATCAAGGACGGCGACGCGGTCTTCTCGCCCCGCCTGGCCGGCTTCGTCCTCGACGCCTTCGCCTCCACGGACGCCCCGCCCGTCGACGAGGACCTCGACCGGCTGACCCAGCGCGAGCGCGAGGTGCTGCGGCTGATCGCGCGCGGCTACGCCTACAAGGAGATCGCCAAGCAGCTCTTCATCTCCGTGAAGACCGTGGAATCGCATGTCTCGGCGGTGCTGCGCAAGCTCCAGCTGTCCAACCGGCACGAGCTGACACGCTGGGCGACGGCACGCCGCCTGGTGTGACCTCCGCCCGTCGGGCGGCCATCGGCGGAACCTCGCGGAGTTCCTCGCCATCTAGTCACTGGCGACAGGAACAGCACCGCGAACGAGAGCCCGATGATCCGATGAGCCTGACGGGGACCCCCTTCCTCCTGATCACGATCGCCCTGGTCGTGGTGGCCCTGGCGCTGCCGCTCGGCCTCTGGGGCCGAATAGGCGGGCCGCGGCCCGTCCGGCACGCGACGCGCTTCCTGATGCTGCTGTTCGCGCAGGCCACGGCGATCGTGATGGTCTTCGTGATCGTCAACAACAGCAACGGTCTCTTCGACACCTGGGCCGATCTCCTCGGCACCGGCGACCACGTCAGGGCGGCCGCCGACCTCGGCCCGGACGGCACCGGCGGCAAGCCGGCCGACCAGGCGCCGAGGACGGTCGCCAAGTTCAAGCCCACCGCCGACAAGCGCATGGGCCCCGGTGTCCTGGAGACCGAGCTCAAGGGCCACATATCCGGCGTGGAGGGCGAGGTCTACGTCTGGCTGCCCCCGCAGTACGACGACCCCGCGTACAAGGACAAGAAGTTCCCCGTGGTCGAGGTGCTGCCCGGCTTCCCCGGCTCGGCGAAGGCCTGGTTCGGCACCCTTGAGGTGAACACCCAGCTCAAGCCCATGATGCAGCGGGGCGAGGTGGCCCCCTTCATCATCGTGGCGCCGCGCACCACCCTCCTCGGCGACACCGACACCGGCTGCGCCAACATTCCCGGCAAGGTCAACGCCGACACCTGGCTCAGCGTCGACGTCCGCAAGATGGTCACCGACACCTTCCGCGCCGACGACCGGGCCGACGGCTGGGCCGTCGCCGGCTACTCCGCGGGCGCCCACTGCGCCGCCAAGCTGGCCGTCGCGCACCCCGACCGCTACCGCGCGGGCGTGAGCCTGTCCGGCTACAACGACCCCGCCGGCGAGCCCGGCGCGCTCACCGCGAAGACCCCGGAACTGCGCGAGGCCAACAACCCGCTGAAGATCCTCCAGCACGCCGCGACCCCGCCCAAGGTGGCGCTCTTCGTCTCCGGCGCCGAGGCCGACGGCTACCAGGGCGGGCAGGCGCTCAAGCAGGCGGCCAAGCCGCCGACGACCGTACAGACCGTCCTGGTGCCGGCGGGCGCGGGCGGCCACGGCACGGCCGTCTGGAAGCGGCAGGTCCCGGACGTCTTCAAGTGGCTGACCAAGCAGGTGGCCCACTAGCCCGTATGCGGCCGTACAGCAGTACGACCCGGGGCCTCACGCCGGCCGCGTCGCCCCCGCGAACGGCATCTCGTCGACCGGCGCGACCCGCACCGGGGCCCCCGGATGCGGGGCGTGGATCATCTTGCCGTCGCCGACGTAGAGGCCGACGTGGCTGATCCCGGAGTAGAAGAACACCAGGTCGCCCGGGGCGAGCCGGTCCCGGGAGACCCGCCGCCCGGCGTTGATCTGGGTGTAGGTGGTGCGCGGCAGGGACACCCCCGCCGCCTGCCACGCGGCCTGGGTGAGCCCCGAGCAGTCGAAGGCCGACGGGCCGGTCGCCCCCCACTCGTACGGCTTGCCGAGCGCGGAGTACGCGAAGGCCACCGCCCGCGCCGCACGGCCCGACACCGCGCGGGCCACCTCGCCGACCGCCTCCGAGCCGGTCGCGACGGACTCCTTCGCGGTGTCCGCCGCCTTCGCCACGCCCGTGCCGGAGTCCGTACGGATCGCGGTGGCCTCCTCGGCGGGCAGCTCGCTCAGCAGCTGCCGGGCCCGGTCCAGCTTGGCCTCGATGGTGCGCTTGTGCGCGGCGAGCGCGCTCTCCTCGCGCCGGATCTCGGCGAGCCGCGCCTCCGCCGTCGTCCGCACCCGCCGGACGTCCAGCAGCTCCCGACGGACCCGGGAGATCGCGGCGGCCTGCCCCTGGCCCGCGCGGTCGGCCAGCGAGGCGTTCTCCAGGAAGCGGTCCGGGCTGGTCGACAGCAGCAGCCGCATGCTCGTGGGCATCGAGCCGCCCCGGTACTGGGCGGCGGCGAAGGAGCCCAGCGCGTTGCGGGCGGCGTTGAGGCGCTCGGTCTTGCGGGCGGCCTCGTCCTGGAGCCCGTCGAGCACCGAGCGGGCGCGGTCCGAGCGCTCCTTGACCCCGTTGTACTGCTCGGTGGCGACCTCGGCCTGCTGGTAGTACCGAGCCACCTGGGCCCTGGCCTGCGCGGGGGTGGGCGCGGGGGCGGCATGGCCGGTGCCCTCGAGCGCGGTGGCGGTGGCCGCGCCCGCCAGGGCGAGGGTGGCCGCGGTACGGGCGGTGCTGCCGGCGAGAGGGTGCTGCTTGGGCTTTCGGTGCGTGGCCACGGCGGCCGTCACTTCCTTCCGTCCGGCAGGGGGGGCGCGGCGGTGGCCCGCACGAGGGGGGGGTGAGGGCGGGCCACCGCCGTCTGGAGGAGGACGCTAAACCTCGGGATCACCGGGAAACGGCCATGACCGCTATTGCCCTGAATCGGCTGTTTGGCGATCGCACCTGGCGGGCCGTCCCTGCTGACTGGGAAGGACGGTGCCGGGGACTGACCGAGGTGGTGTCCCTGCCCCACCTCGGCGCGGAGCGGTGCTATGGCCCCGGCTAGGGTCGGTGCCCATGGACGTTCTCATTCACGCCGTCGTCGGCCTCCACATCATCGGCATCGCCTCCCTGCTCGGCGGGTTCCTCACGCAGATGAAGGCGATGGGCAAGGGCGAGGCCCGCATGGTGCCGGCGATGCTGCACGGCGCGCTGACGATGCTGGTCACGGGCGTCGCGCTGGTCGGTCTCCACCAGGGCCAGGGCGACACGGTCAACACCGTGAAGATCGGCGTGAAGCTCGCCCTGCTCGTCGTGATCCTGGGCCTGGTCTATGTGAAGCGGGACGAGGAGAAGGTCGAGGCCGCCGCGTTCGGCACGGTGGGCGCGCTGACGGCGGCGAACATCTTCATCGCGGTGCTCTGGATCTGACCCCCGTGCCGCCGATCGGCGCGGGATGCCACCGATCGGCGTGGGCTGTGGGGCTGGCCACTGTCGGGCGGATCCCGGCTCGGCTGTCGGTGGGGCGGCCTAGACTCGGGAGGCGATGAGCAGCCTCTTTGACGACAGCTTCCTGGCGGACCTGGCCCCTGCCGAGGAGGAGCCCCCTCCGCCTCCGGAGGACACGGCTCCGGAGCCCTTGCCGGACGACCTCTTCGGCGGTGCCTTCGACGCGCCCGTACCCAGGGAGGCGTTCTACCGCGACGGCGCCGCCCGGCCCGTCGTGGACCCCACCGCGCTGCTGGAGGGGATGAACGACCAGCAGCGCGAGGCCGTCGTGCACACGGGCTCCCCGCTGCTGATCGTCGCGGGCGCCGGCTCCGGCAAGACCCGGGTGCTCACCCACCGCATCGCGTACCTCCTGGGCGCACGCCATGTGCACCCGGGACAGATCCTCGCGATCACCTTCACCAACAAGGCCGCCGGCGAGATGAAGGAGCGCGTCGAGCAGCTCGTCGGCCCCCGCGCCAACGCCATGTGGGTCATGACCTTCCACAGCGCGTGCGTGCGGATCCTGCGCCGCGAGAGCAAGAAGCTGGGCTTCACGTCCTCCTTCTCGATCTACGACGCGGCCGACTCCAAGCGCCTCATGGCGCTCGTCTGCCGGGACCTCGACCTCGACCCGAAGAAGTTCCCGCCGAAGTCCTTCAGCGCGAAGATCTCCAACCTCAAGAACGAGCTCATCGACGAGGAGGCCTTCGCGGCGAAGGCCGCGGACGGCTTCGAGAAGACGCTCGCCGAGGCGTACACGATGTACCAGGCGCGGCTGCGCGAGGCCAACGCCCTGGACTTCGACGACATCATCATGACCACCGTCCACCTCCTCCAGGCGTTCCCGGACGTGGCCGAGCACTACCGCCGCCGCTTCCGGCACGTCCTGGTCGACGAGTACCAGGACACCAACCACGCCCAGTACACGCTGGTGCGCGAGCTCGTGGGCACGCCGGAGACGGCGGGCGAGGAGGGCGTCGGCGAGCTGTGCGTCGTCGGTGACGCCGACCAGTCGATCTACGCCTTCCGCGGTGCCACCATCCGCAACATCCTCCAGTTCGAGGAGGACTACCCGGACGCCACCACGATCCTGCTGGAGCAGAACTACCGCTCCACGCAGACGATCCTCAGCGCGGCCAACGCGGTCATCGAGCGCAACCAGAACCGCCGCCCCAAGAACCTGTGGACGCAGGCCGGCGCGGGCAGCACCATCACCGGCTACGTCGCCGACACCGAGCACGACGAGGCGCAGTTCGTCGCCGACGAGATCGACCGGCTGACGGACGCGGGCGACGCCAAGGCGGGGGACGTCGCCGTCTTCTACCGCACCAACGCCCAGTCCCGTGTCTTCGAAGAGATCTTCATCCGCGTCGGCCTGCCCTACAAGGTCGTCGGCGGAGTGCGCTTCTACGAGCGCAAGGAGGTCCGGGACGTCCTGGCCTATCTGCGGGTGCTGGCCAACCCCGAGGACACCGTGCCGCTGCGGCGCATCCTCAACGTGCCCAAGCGCGGCATCGGCGAGCGCGCCGAGGCCATGATCGAGGCGCTGGCGCTCCGGGAGAAGGTCAGCTTCGCGCAGGCCCTGCGCCGCGTCGACGAGGCCTACGGCATGGCCGCCCGCTCGGCGAACGCGGTCAAGCGCTTCAACGTCCTGCTGGAGGAGCTCCGCACGGTCGTCGAGTCCGGTGCGGGCCCCGCGACCGTCCTGGAGGCGGTCCTGGAGCGCACGGGCTATCTCGCCGAGCTCCAGGCGTCCACGGACCCCCAGGACGAGACCCGCGTGGAGAACCTCCAGGAGCTCGCCGCCGTCGCCCTGGAGTTCGAGCAGGAGCGAGCGTCCGAAGAGGGCGCCGAGAACCCCGGCACGCTCGCCGAATTCCTGGAGAAGGTCGCGCTCGTCGCCGACTCCGACCAGATCCCCGACGAGGACACGGAGGGCACCGGCGTCATCACGCTGATGACCCTCCACACCGCGAAGGGCCTGGAGTTCCCGGTCGTCTTCCTCACCGGCATGGAGGACGGCGTCTTTCCGCACATGAGGGCCCTCGGCCAGGCCAAGGAGCTGGAGGAGGAGCGGCGGCTCGCCTACGTGGGCATCACCCGCGCCCGCGAGCGGCTGTACCTGACCCGGGCGAGCATGCGCAGCGCCTGGGGCCAGCCCGCGTACAACCCGCCGTCGCGGTTCCTGGAGGAGATCCCGGAGCAGCACCTGACGTGGCGCCGCACCGGGCCCGCGACGCCGTCGGCGTCCTCGCTGGGCGCGGGGTCGTCCCGGTCGGGCTCGTCGGGCATCACGTCCGGGTTCTCGTCCGGCTTCGGCTCCGCGCGCGGTGGCAAGGCGGCGTCGAGCGGCTTCGCCACCCGGCGGGCCAAGGAACGCGACGTCGTGGCGCTGGCCATCGGCGACCGGGTCACGCACGACTCGTTCGGGCTGGGCACGGTCGTGGCGGTCAAGGGCAGCGGTGACAACGCGGAGGCGTCGATCGACTTCGGCGGTGAGAAGCCGAAGCGCTTGCTGCTGCGCTATGCGCCGGTGGAGAAGCTTTAGCGTTCCGCTTGGCTGCGGGCCGGTTGTGGCTGAGCGCGCAGTTCCCCGCGCCCCTTACGGGGCGCGGCCCGTTACGTCGGGTCCAGGTCGTGGCTGCGGAGCCAGGGGAGGGGGTCTATGGCCGAGCCGCCGGGGTGTACCTCGAAGTGGAGGTGCGGGCCGGTGGAGTTGCCGGAGTTGCCGGAGTAGGCGATGACGTCCCCGGCCTTGACCGGCCCGGAGCGGAGCTTGTAGCTGCTGAGGTGGCAGTACCAGGTCTCGGTGCCGTCCGACGACGTCACCTTGGCCATGTTGCCGTAGGCCACGTTGTACTGCGTGCTGACCATGCCGTCGTTGGCGGCCATGACGGGCGTGCCGTAGCTGACGGGGAAGTCGATGCCGGTGTGCACCGACATCCAGTTGACGCCCGCCTGGCCGAAGTAGGCGCTGAGTCCGTGCTGGGCGACGGGCAGGGCGAACTTGGGGCGTTCGCGTTCCTTGCGGGCGGCTTCCTCGGCCTGGCGTTTGCGGTCTTCCTCCTGGCGGACCTTGAGGTCGATCCGCTCCTGGGTGCGGCTGGCGCGGGTGGCGAAGTCGTCGGCGCCCTGGCTGAGGCCGGCGAGCTGGGTGTCCAGCTTGCTGTTGGCGGCGGAGAGCTTGACGGAGTTGTCCGGGGCGGCGGCCGCGGTGGTCTGCTGGGCGTCCTTCTGCCCGCCGGTCATGACGGACGCGGCCGCGATCCCGGCCACCCCCATGACGGCGACCGAGGGGACGGCGATGGTGAGCAGCGCCTTGCGGCGCGGGCGGTAACCGGCGCGGGAGGGGGCGCCCTTGCGGCGGCTGCCACGGGACTGGTGCGGGACCTCGGCCCGGTTCCGTGCCCGGGACGACACCGGCGCGGCGTCGTCCCCGGTGGCTCCGGCGTTCCCGATGCCCTCGGTCTCCTCCGGCAGCGGGGGGATCACCATCGCGCGGGTCTCGGCGGCGGCGACACCGGCGGCCTCGGAGAGGCCGGGGATGCCGGAGACGTCGACCATGACGGTGGGGGTGTGCCCCACCTCGGGCTGCTGTTCCGCCTGGGGGTGGTCCTGGGGCCGCGGTTCGTCGGCGGTCGTGTACGCGCCGGCGTCCCAGGTCTGGGTCGCCTGGGCGCTCAGGTCCCACTGGCCGGAGTCCCATTGCCCGGAATCCCACTGGCCGGACGTGTCCCAGGACTGGGCGGGCTGCTGGGCCGGCTGGGTGAAGTATTGATTCTGCCCAGTGGTGTCCCACTGATCCCACTGGCCGGAGTGGTGCTGGCCCGTGTCGTAGGTTCCCGCTGCCGAACCGGCGGCACTCCAGGCGCCTGTGTCCCACTGCCCGGAGGGATGGGCGGACGGCTGGGCGGACGCGGCGGCCGTGCCGGAGAGGTCCCACTGGCCGGATCCGCCGGAGGTGTCCCACTGCTGGGCGGCGTACTGGCCCGTGCCGTCGTGGCCGAGGTCGTAACCGCTGAAGTCCCAGGTCTGGGTGTGGCCGCCGGCGCCGGCGCCCCACTGATCGGCGGTGTTCGTGTCCCAGTGGCCGGAGGCATGGTCGCCGTATCCGGTGTAGCCCTGCGAAGCGTATGGCTGCTCGTACGCCACGTAGTGCCCGTGCCCATAGAGGGCATCGGGAGCGGGCACGGACTGAGCCGGGCCCGCCGACGGGTGACGGTCGTTCACCACCACATCCATTTCGCCTTGGCAGCAGGAGAATTAGCGGCGACTGTACCCGGCGGTATGCGACGACGACAATCTTCCCCACGTTTCGGTCACCGGAGCGCCGGGCATTTAGCCGCCTTTTGGTGGACTGAGCCATGATGGGTCGACTTGACGTTCGATATGCGTTCGAAGTTTTTGTGGAACTCAGGCGACCGAGGCGGCTCCCGCCGCGCCCGCCGACGGCTCTTCCGTGGTCAGCGCCTGCCTTATGCCCGTGGCCACCTCCCCGTGCACGGGGAGGGCGAGATGGCCCACGCCGCACACCCGGACGTTGCGGGCGTGGAGGTCGGGGTGATCGATACGGGCGGTTTCCACGGGCACCATGATTTGATCCAGGTCGCTCCAGAAACCGATGAATTGCGTTGTGCAATGGGGAGCGGACCCGGCGAGTTCGGTGATGACGTCCGAATCGGGCCGCATCTGCCGCACCAAAGGATGGGCCGTCATGAGGGGGGCCACCAGGGTGCCGCTGTGCGGGGTGCCGAGGGTGACGAGCGTGCGGACGCGGGCGTCGCCGCCGAGCCGCTGGATGTAGTAGCGCGCGATCAGCCCGCCCAGGCTGTGCCCCACCATGTCGACGCGCTCCCGGCCCGTGCTGAGGCAGACCTCTTCCACATGCCGGCCGAGCATCGCCGCCGCCTTGCGGATGTCGCAGGTCAGGAGGGAGTAGTTGAGGGACCACACCTCGTCCCAGCCGTGCCGGCGCAGCGAGCGGCGCAGCAGGACGAACACCGAGCGGTTGTCGATGAAGCCGTGGAGGAGCAGGACGGGCGGGCGCGCCGCCACCGGTCCGGTGGGTGCGCCGGGCGCCTCGGGCGGTTCGGGCCGTTCCACCGGTGCGGCGGGGGAGGGTGAGGGTGCGGGGGCCGGTGGGGGGAGGGGCGGCGGGCGGCGCTCCTGGGCGATCCCGGTGGGGTAGAGCAGCACGTGCACGGTGAGGATCGCCAGCTCCAGCAGCGTGGACCGGACGAGCGCTCCCGAGGGGCGCGGGCGCGCCGCGGTGAAGGAGCGTATGAGGGTAAAGAGAAAGGGCAAGGCCCCCATGGCCGACCGACCTCCCGAACAGCACACAGCGGCGACCCTGTCCCCCGTGTGCCCTCATGGGCAGCTGTGCGCGTGGCGGGCCACCCTTCTGTGCCGTGCGGCTGTCGGCACAGAGGGGCGGCCGCCTCGTCGCGGCTCCCCTCGCGGCCGCCCCGTGGTCCGGCGTCTCGTGGCCCGGCGCGTCTCGTGGTCGGAGCGGGCGGTGTGGCCCGTGAGACGGGGGTTACGGGAGCGGTGCGTAGCGAACGTGGTGTCCCACGTGTGATTTCCCCCTCGGCCTCCACCGCGAAACGGCCGGGTGCGGGATGCTGAATACAGCGGCCGACGGCACGTACACGCATGTACATGGAGGCAGTGAATGGGAGTGACCGGTCCGATCCGCGTGGTGGTGGCCAAGCCGGGGCTCGACGGCCATGATCGCGGCGCCAAGGTCATCGCGCGGGCGCTGCGCGACGCCGGTATGGAGGTCATCTACACCGGGCTCCATCAGACGCCCGAGCAGATCGTCGACACCGCGATCCAGGAGGACGCGGACGCGATCGGCCTCTCCATCCTCTCCGGCGCGCACAACACCCTCTTCGCCAAGGTGATGGAGCTGCTGAAGGAGCGTGACGCGGAGGACATCAAGGTCTTCGGCGGCGGCATCATCCCCGAGGCCGACATCGGCCCGCTCAAGGAACTGGGCGTCGCGGAGATCTTCACCCCCGGGGCGACGACGACCTCGATCGTGGAGTGGGTCAACACCAACGTCCGGCAGGCCGTCTGAGGACGGGCTCGAGCTCCTCCAGCATCACGGCGCGGAGGCGCAGCGTGCCTATGAGCCGCTGATACGCCTCCGCCCAGTAGCCCGCCGCGCCGTGGGGAGCGACGGCGTGGGGCGAGGCGTCCTCCGGCCCGGACGGGAGGACAGTGAGCTCCTCCAGCAGGTCGGCCTGGTCCGGGTCCAGACAGCGCTCGGCCATGCCCATCACCCCGCTGAAGCTCCAGGGGTAGCCGCCCGCCTCCCGCGCGGTATCCAGCGCGTCCACCACCGCCCGGCCCAGGGGCTCCGCCCAGGGCACCGCGCACACCCCGAGCAGCCGGAACGCCTCCGACAGGCCGTGCGCCGCGATGAACTCCGCCACCCATCCGGCCCGTTCCCCGGGCGGCAGCGCGGACAGCAGCTTCGCCGGGTCCAGCCACGAGGCGCCCGAGGGCGCGGGCGGGGACGCAGCCGGGCCCAGCAGCGCCCGTGACCACTCCGCGTCCCCCTGCCGGACGGCGGCCCGGCACCAGGCCGCGTGGAGGTCGGGCCGCCAGCCGTCGGCCACCGGCAGGGCCACGGCCTCGGCGGCGCCCGCCACGCCGAGGCGTTCGCACCAGATCCCCAGCGGGGCCGCCTCCACGAGCTGGCCCAGCCACCAGGACCGTTCGCCCCGGCCCGCCGGGGGCTTGGCCACGACACCGTCGCGGCGCATCGCGGCGTCGCACTCGTGCGGCGCCTCCACGATCACCGTGGGCCGCCCGCCGGTGCGGTCCAGGGCGACGCAGGCCCTGGCCCGCTCCGCCATCCGGCCCGCGAGCGCGGACGCGGGGAGCGCCGACAGCAGCTCGGCGGCCACAGCCCGGACGGTGCGGCCCCGGTCCGTCAGGGCCCGTTCCAGGAACGGCTCGTCGGCGAGGGAGAGCCCGTCGCGCAACGTGTCCAGGAACATCAACCGGTCCTCCGCCCGCTCCTGGGCCCAAGTCGTGGCCAGCAGCTCCCGGGCGGCTGCGGGGGCATGGCGCCGCAGCGACGTCAGCAGGGCCACGCGTTCGGCGAACAGGCCCTCCTGCCAGACCTGGTCCCTGTGCGCGGCGCCGTCCACCGCCTCCGCCGTGCCTGTCGTCTCCGTCGCGGCCGGTGCCGCGCTCGACGCCGGGGCGTCGCGCAGCGCGTATCTCCACTGCGGGTTGAGCCGCGCCAGCCACAGGGCGCGGGGACCGCCCAGGGCCAGCGCCCCGGGCCGTAGGTCGCTACGGGCCCGCGCCGCGTCGAGCAGCCCGGGCAGCAGGGCCTCCGGGGCGCGGTAGCCGTGGCCGTTGGCGGCCGCCAGCCACTGGGGCAGCAGCTCGGTGAGGTCCGGGCCGCCGCCCCGGCGCCCGGAACCTCCGGGGCCCGCCGCGCGCTCGGCGAGCAGCAGCGCCAGCCGGCGCCGGGCGGCCTCCGGCAGGGGCGGCCGGACGTCCTCCGGCGCCGCCTCGGGCAGCGGCCCCGGCGGCGCGGCCGGCAGGAGCGCGGCCCGGCGCCGCACGGTCCGCAACGCGGCCTCGTCGAGCAGCGCCCCGGGGGAGGCGGGGCGGCGGTCCGTGCCGAGGAGGGCGGTGGTGACGAGGTCGTCCCAGGTGGTGCTCATCGCAGGTCCTTCCGTCATCGCACGTCCTTCCGTCACAGGGCTGTCTTCCGTCACAGGGCCACCGGCTCCGGTGCCCAGGCCAGCAGTGGAGTGAAGCCCCGGTGCCCGCACTCGCCGAACACCCGCACCGGGTGCCCGCCCGATATCGCCGTCAGCCGCCACAGGGCCGATTCGTCGCAGCCTGGGGACACCGGGAGGGCCGACAGGCCATCCGCGTCCGCCAGTCGCCAGTCGCCGCCGTCCGCGCCGGGGACCGGGACCACCCCCGAGAGGATCACCGGCCAGCCCTCCAGCCACGGGTCGTCCCGCAGTGCCTCGCCGTACGCCCGGAGCGCCTCCTCCGCGTCACCGCCCGGCGGCGGGCCGGGGACGGGCGCCGGGGCCGCGTGCCGGGTGCCCAGGACCGCGCGCAGCGGCCGGGCGGAGGGGTGGAAGGCGAGCTCCGCGTCCAGGGCGAGACCGACGGGGAGCGACAGCTCGGGTGCGCGGCCCGCCGCGCCGTAGGAGAGGAGCAGGGCCATCCGGCCCGTGTCCCGCCCCCGCAGCCAGACGCGGCGCGTGACCAGCCGGCCGTCGTCGCCGTCCCGCTGGGCCAGGACGAGCCACCGGTCGCGCACGAGCGGGGCGGAGGCCAGCAGCGACGCCGTGTCCGGCGTGATGCCCACGCGCGCCCGCACCGTCGCCGCCAGGGGCTCCGGCAGCTCCTCCAGCCGGAGGAACCCCTGGTTGAGGGTGTGCAGCAGCGCGCACTCCTCCAGGAGCCGGGAGGTCCGGCCGGCCCCGGAGCCGGAGCCCGCCACGGACGCCAACTCCCGCACCCGCGCCGCGAGTCCCGGCGCCTGCGCGTCGACCATGCGGGCCGCCGTCTCCTCCCACCGCCCGTACGAGGCGGCGTCGGCCGACGCCAGACCGCTCCGCAGCAGATCGACGAGGCGCCGCTCCAGCTCCGAGGCGCCCGCCGCGATCCGCGCCGCGCGGCGCTCCGCCCGGCGGCGCGCGGCCTCCGGGTCGGCCGGGCCCCGGGACGTCCCCGAAGCAGCGGCACCGGACCCGGCGGACTCCCGCTGCCGCCGCTTGTCCAGCCACTGACCCGCCCAGCCCGGCGGCGCCCCCTCCGGAACGGACCCCGGGCCCTCCGACCACGACAGCAGCAGCCCCAGCGCGTGTTTGCACGGGAACTTGCGGCTCGGACAGGAACAGTGGAAACCCGGCCCCGCCAGATCCACGACCGTCCGGTACGGCCTGCCGCCGCTGCCCTCGCACTCCCCCCAGACCGCGCCCGTGTGCGCGCCCGCGCCCGACCACGGGCCGGGCGTCGCGAGCTTCGCGCCCGCCTTGCGTGATGCGGCGTCAGGTGCCAGCTCCAGCACGCGTTCCGCCGTCCAGCGTTCCCCCTGCGGATTCATGTCACCGACGGTAGGGGGACCCACTGACAATCGGCCCTCGGCGTGATGAATCCGCAGGTCAGGGTGATTGTCAGTGGGGTGGTGCAGGGTGGTTCACGCCACCCGGAACCGCACGACGAGGGGGACTTGTGACCGTGCCCGGAATCCAGACCGACGCCCTGCGCCCGCACGCCGAGGACGCTTTCGCCCACGAGCTGAAGGCCCTCGCGGCGGCCGACGACCGCCCCAGGCCCGAGCGTTGGCGACTCTCGCCGTGGGCCGTCGCCACCTATCTGCTCGGCGGCACGCTGCTCGACGGCGCCGTGATCACGCCCAAGTACGTGGGCCCGCGCAGAATCGTCGAGGTCGCCGTCACCACGCTCGCCACCGACCGCGCCCTGCTGCTGCTCGGCGTGCCCGGCACCGCCAAGACCTGGGTGTCGGAGCATCTCGCCGCCGCCGTCAGCGGCGACTCCACCCTCCTCGTCCAGGGCACCGCCGGCACCGCCGAGGAAGCCATCCGCTACGGCTGGAACTACGCCCGGCTGCTCGCCGAAGGCCCCAGCCGCGACGCGCTCGTGCCCAGCCCCGTCATGCGGGCCATGGCCGAGGGCATGACCGCGCGCGTCGAGGAGCTGACCCGCATCCCCGCCGACGTCCAGGACACCCTCATCACCGTCCTGTCCGAGAAGACCCTCCCCGTCCCCGAGCTGGGCCAGGAGGTCCAGGCCGTCCGCGGGTTCAACCTCATCGCCACGGCCAACGACCGCGACCGCGGGGTCAACGAGCTCTCCAGCGCGCTGCGCCGCCGGTTCAACACGGTCGTCCTGCCGCTGCCCGCCACCGCCGAGGACGAGGTCGGCATCGTCGCCCGCCGCGTCGACCAGATCGGCCGCTCCCTGGACCTGCCCGCCGCACCCGACGGCATCGACGAGATCCGCCGCGTCGTCACCGTCTTCCGCGAGCTGCGCGACGGCGTCACCACCGACGGCCGCACCAGGCTCAAGTCGCCCTCGGGGACGCTCTCGACGGCCGAGGCGATCTCCGTCGTCACGGGCGGGCTTGCGCTCGCCGCCCACTTCGGTGACGGCGTGCTGCGCGCCGGGGACGTGGCCGCCGGCATCCTCGGCGCGGTCGTCCGCGACCCCGCCGCCGACCGGGTGATCTGGCACGAGTACCTGGAGACCGTCGTCCGCGAACGGGACGGCTGGAAGGACTTCTACCGCGCCTGCCGCGAGGTGGCCGCGTGACCGGGACCGCCGCCCCGGCGGCCCCCGTGCTGCTCGGCGTGCGCCACCACGGCCCGGGCTCCGCACGGGCCGTACGGGCCGCCCTCGACCGGTGCCGGCCCACGGCCGTGCTGATCGAGGGCCCGCCCGAGGCGGACGCCCTCGCCGCCCTCGCCGCCGAGGAGGACATGCGCCCGCCCGTGGCCCTGCTCGCCCACGTCGCCGGGGAACCGGGCCGCGCCGCGTTCTGGCCGTTCGCCGGCTTCTCCCCGGAGTGGACCGCCCTGCGCTGGGCCCTCGCCCACGACGTACCGGTCCGCTTCATCGACCTGCCCGCCGCGCACACGCTCGCGCTGGGCGGCGAGGAGACCACTCCCGGCCCGGAGGTGGCCGCGACGCCGCGCACCGACCCGCTCGCCGTGCTCGCCGGAGCCGCCGGGTACGACGACCCCGAGACCTGGTGGGAGGACGTCGTCGAACACCGGCGCGGCGAGGGCGACCCGCTCGCCCCGTTCGAGGCCGTCGCCGAGGCCATGGGCGAACTGCGGTCCGCCCTCGGAGAGGAGGGCGACGCCGCGCAAGCCCAGCGCGACGCGATCCGGGAAGCCCACATGCGGCTCAGACTCCGCGAGGCACGACGGGAGTTCGGGGACACCGTCGCGGTCGTGTGCGGCGCCTGGCACGTGCCCGCCCTCGCCGAACGGCAGACCGTGGCCGCCGACCGGCAGACGCTCAAGGGCCTGCCCAAGGCCAAGGTCGAGATCGGCTGGGTGCCCTGGACCCACCGCCGCCTCTCCCGCCACAGCGGTTACGGCGCCGGTGTCACCTCGCCCGGCTGGTACGGGCATCTCTTCCGGTCCCCCGACCGGCCCGTCGAGCGCTGGATGACCGACGTCGCCCGGCTGCTGCGCGCCGAAGGCCACCCCGTCTCCTCCGCGCACGTCATCGAGGCCGTACGGCTCGCCGAGACCCTCGCCGCGATGCGCGGCCGCCCGCTCGCCGGGCTCGCCGAGACCGTCGACGCGATCCGCGCCGTGATGTGCGACGGCTCGGACGTGCCGCTCGCCCTCGTCCGGGACCGGCTGATCGTCGGCGACGTGCTGGGCGAGGTCCCCGACGCCGCGCCCGCCTCACCCCTCCAGCGCGACCTGGACCGGCAGCGGCGCACGCTGCGGCTCAAGCCCGAAGCGGGCGTTCGCGACTGCGAGTTCGACCTGCGCAAGGACACGGACGCGGCCCGCAGTCGGCTGCTGCACCGGCTGCGGCTCCTCGGCATCGACTGGGGCGAGCCCCTGCCCTCGCGCGGCGGGCTCGGCACCTTCCGGGAGAGCTGGCGGCTGTGCTGGGAGCCGGAGTTGTCCGTACGGCTCGCCGAGGCGGGGGCGTGGGGCACGACGGTGGAGAGCGCGGCGACCGCCAAGGCGGAGTCGCTGGCGCGCGAGGCCACCACCCTCGCCGCGATCACCGCCCTGGCCGAACGGTGCCTGCTCGCGGGCCTGCCCGACGCCCTGCCCGTCGTCATGCGCGCCCTCACCGACCACGCCGCCCTCGACCCGGACACCGCCCACCTGGCCCAGGCCCTGCCCGCCCTCGTCCGCTCCGTGCGCTACGGCGACGTCCGCCGCACGAACACGGCCGCCCTCGCCGAAGTGGCCGCCGGCCTCGCCGAGCGCGTCTTCATCGGCCTGCCCGCCGCCTGCGCGGGCCTGGACGCGGACGCGGCGGCGGAGATGCGCGGCCATGTGGACGGGGTGCACCAGGCGGTGGCGTTGCTGGCGGAGACGGCGGAGGCCGCCGAGACGGCCGAGACCCCCGACGAGCCAACGACCGCCGCCCGGCCCTCGGCCCCGGACGGGTCCGGAGGGGCCGGTCGCGCCCGCGAGCCTGCGTCTGCCGTCGCGACACCGGCCACCCCGGCCGCCCTGGCGGCGCCGCCGCCCGGGCTTCGTGACCGCTGGGCTGCCGTCCTGAAGGTGCTCGCCGAGCGGGACGGGCTGCCCGGGGGGATACGGGGGCGGGCCGCGCGGTTGTTGCTCGACGGCGGGCGGCTGACGCACGAGCGGGCGGAACGGTTGATGGGGCTTGTTCTCTCCGTCGGTACGCCGCCCGCCGAGGCGGCTGCCTGGGTCGAGGGGTTCGTCGGTAGCGGCGGCTCCGGCGGGATGCTGCTCGTTCATGACGAACGGCTGCTCGGCCTGGTCGACGGATGGCTCACCGGAGTGCCGCCCGAGGCATTCACCGGCGTCCTGCCACTGCTGCGCCGTACGTTCGCCGCGTTCGAGCCGGCGGTGCGGCGGACGCTCGGCGAGCGGATACGCCGTGGCGGCCCGGGCGCCGGCCCGCAGCCGCCGGACCACGGCGCGGCGCCGGGCTTCGGCCCGGGCCTCGATCCGGAGCGCGCCGCCGCCGTTCTGCCGGTCATGCGGCTGCTGCTGGGGGCAGAAGCGGTGGCCGGGTCCGCACAACCAGGGGGAGCACTCGTATGACCACTGACACCACCTACACCACCCACACCACCGCGGAAGCGGAACGGCTGCGCCGCTGGCGGCTCGTCCTCGGTGCGGAGGGCGGTACGGGTCGAGGCCCGGGCAGCGGCCTCGCGGGCGCCGACGCCGCCATGGACCGGACGCTGGACGCGCTCTACGGCGAGACGGACGGGACGGACAGGACGGACGGGACGGACGGGACCGACAGGGGCGCCCGGCGTCAGGGCGGGCTCGGCGCGTCCGCGCCGCGTGTCGCCCGCTGGCTGGGGGACATCCGGTCGTACTTTCCGGCTTCCGTCGTTCAGGTGATGCAGCGGGACGCCATCGACCGCCTCGGGCTGTCCGCGCTGCTGCTGGAGCCGGAGATGCTGGAGGCCGTCGAGGCCGACGTCCATCTCGTCGGCACCCTCCTCTCCCTCAACAAGGCGATGCCCGAGGCCACCAGGGAGACCGCGCGGGCCGTCGTCCGCAAGGTCGTCGCGGACCTGGAGTCCCGCCTTACCGGCAGGACCCGCGCCACGCTCACCGGCGCCCTCGACCGCTCCGCGCGGACCGCCCGCCCCCGCCACCGCGACATCGACTGGAACCGCACCATCCGGGCCAACCTCAAGAACTACCTGCCCGACCACAGCACCGTCGTCCCCGAGCGCCTGATCGGCCACGGCCGGGCCGCGCAAGCAGTGAAGAAGGAGGTGATCCTCTGCATTGACCAGTCGGGCTCGATGGCCGCTTCCATCGTCCACGCCTCCGTCTTCGGCGCGGTCCTCGCCTCCATGCGCGCCCTCGACACCCGTCTCGTCGTCTTCGACACGGCCGTCGTCGACCTCACCGACCAGCTGGCCGACCCGGTGGACGTGCTCTTCGGCACCCAGCTCGGCGGCGGCACGGACATCAATCGCGCGCTCGCCTACTGCCAGTCACGGATCACCCGGCCGGCCGAGACGGTCGTGGTCCTCATCAGTGATCTCTACGAGGGGGGCATCCGGGACGAAATGCTCAAGAGGGTCGCCGCGATGAAGGCGTCCGGCGTCCAGTTCGTCACCCTGCTGGCCCTGTCCGACGAGGGGGCCCCCGCCTACGACCGCGACCACGCGGCGGCCCTGGCCACCCTGGGCGTGCCCGCCTTCGCCTGCACCCCGGATCTCTTCCCGGAGGTCATGGCCGCCGCCCTGGAGAAGCGTCCGCTGCCGATACCCGACCCGGCCGTCCGACGGCCCCGGTGACGGCCCCGGATACCCCGATCGCCGCCGACCGCGTGCGGGCGTCGTCGCGATCTGTGAGCGTAATCACGGCCGGAGTGTGATCTGCGATTTAGGGTCGTCCCTCCCTCGGGGATAACCTGCGAGACGGACATGCCGCGTCAACGGTGAACGTGTGCCGCCCTCGCCCGTGCTACCCCGGGGCGCAAAACCCCCGGACCTTTGCGGAGATCGCGACCCTCACGCTGCCTCGCGGCACGCCCGCGCAGACAACGAACCGCGATATCCATGGAAAAGGGACGGACGCGCGTGGACCTGTTCGAGTACCAGGCGAGGGACCTCTTCGCCAAGCACGGTGTACCGGTGCTGGCCGGTGAAGTCATCGACACGCCTGAGGCGGCGCGCGAGGCCACTGAGCGTCTGGGCGGCCGTTCGGTCGTCAAGGCTCAGGTGAAGGTCGGCGGCCGCGGCAAGGCCGGCGGCGTGAAGCTGGCCGCCACCCCGGACGAGGCCGTCGCCCGCGCGACGGACATCCTCGGCATGGACATCAAGGGCCACACGGTCCACAAGGTCATGATCGCCGAGACCGCTCCGGAGATCGCCGAGGAGTACTACGTCTCGTACCTCCTCGACCGCACCAACCGCACCTTCCTCGCCATGGCGTCCGTCGCCGGCGGTATGGACATCGAGGAGGTCGCCGCGACGACCCCCGAGAAGCTCGCCAAGGTGCCGGTCGACGCCAATGAGGGCGTCTCGATCGAGAAGGCCCGCGAGATCGTCGCCCAGGCGAAGTTCCCGGCCGAGGTCGCCGAGCAGGTCGCCGAGGTCATGGTGACCCTGTGGAAGACCTTCATCGCCGAGGACGCGCTCCTCGTCGAGGTCAACCCGCTCGCGAAGGTCGCCGACGGCCGCGTCATCGCGCTCGACGGCAAGGTCTCGCTCGACGCGAACGCCGACTTCCGCCAGCCGGAGCACGAGGCGCTCGAGGACAAGGACTCGGCCAACCCGCTCGAGGCGGCGGCCAAGGCCAAGGGCCTCAACTACGTCAAGCTCGACGGCCAGGTCGGCATCATCGGCAACGGCGCGGGTCTCGTCATGAGCACCCTGGACGTCGTCGCCTACGCCGGTGAGAACCACGGTGGCGTCAAGCCCGCCAACTTCCTCGACATCGGTGGCGGCGCCTCCGCCGAGGTGATGGCGGACGGCCTCGAGATCATCCTCGGCGACCCGGACGTCAAGTCCGTCTTCGTCAACGTCTTCGGTGGCATCACCGCGTGCGACGAGGTCGCCAAGGGCATCGTCCAGGCCCTGGAGCTGCTGAAGTCCAAGGGCGAGAACGTCAGCAAGCCGCTGGTCGTGCGCCTCGACGGCAACAACGCGGAGCTGGGTCGCAAGATCCTGTCGGACGCCAACCACCCGCTCGTGCAGCGCGTGGACACCATGGACGGCGCGGCCGACAAGGCCGCCGAGCTGGCTGCGGCTAAGTAAGGGACGAGGACTCCACAACCATGGCTATCTTCCTCACCAAGGACAGCAAGGTCATCGTCCAGGGGATGACCGGCGCCACGGGCATGAAGCACACCAAGCTCATGCTGGCCGACGGCACCAACATCGTCGGTGGCGTGAACCCGCGCAAGGCCGGCACGAGCGTCGACTTCGACGGCACCGAGGTGCCCGTCTTCGGCTCCGTCGCCGAGGCGATGGAGAAGACCGGTGCCGACGTCACCGTCGTCTTCGTGCCGCCGGCCTTCGCCAAGGCCGCCGTCGTCGAGGCGATCGACGCCGAGATCGGCCTGGCCGTCGTGATCACCGAGGGCATCGCGGTCCACGACTCCGCCGCCTTCTGGGCGTACGCGGGCTCGAAGGGCAACAAGACCCGGATCATCGGCCCGAACTGCCCCGGTCTCATCACCCCGGGTCAGTCCAACGCCGGCATCATCCCGGGCGACATCACCAAGCCCGGCCGCATCGGTCTGGTGTCCAAGTCGGGCACGCTGACCTACCAGATGATGTACGAGCTCCGTGACATCGGCTTCTCCTCGGCCGTCGGTATCGGTGGCGACCCGATCATCGGCACCACCCACATCGACGCGCTCGCCGCGTTCGAGGCCGACCCCGAGACCGACCTGATCGTCATGATCGGCGAGATCGGCGGCGACGCCGAGGAGCGGGCCGCGGACTTCATCAAGGCCAACGTCACCAAGCCGGTCGTCGGCTACGTGGCCGGTTTCACCGCGCCCGAGGGCAAGACGATGGGCCACGCCGGTGCGATCGTGTCCGGTTCGTCCGGCACCGCCCAGGCGAAGAAGGAGGCCCTCGAGGCCGCGGGCGTGAAGGTCGGCAAGACCCCGTCCGAGACGGCTCGCCTCGCGCGCGCCGCGCTGGCCGGCTGACGCCGCCTCTGTTCCACGGCGTGGGCCCGTACCCCGGTAAAGGGTGCGGGCCCACGCCCGTATCCCGTATTCACTCGCCGCGCCCGGTCGGACCAGCACCTGGTTGGACTAAAAGGTTCATAACCGTATTCGCTGCCATACAAGCGACACGACGGTTAAATGCCAGCTACCCGCCCGAAAGGCGCGTTATTGGCAGCATGGCCCTGTGAGTGAATACGCCGGTCACGGCCCGTCGCCGACGACGGAGTACCGGCCCGCGGAGGCGGATCCGGTGCCCTGGGCGCCGGCGCTGCCCGGGTCGGCGAGCACGGCGTTCATCGGCGGGGTGCTCGCCGCGGGGCTGGGCCTGGGTGCCTTCGCCATGGCCGTCCTGGCGATGTGGATCACCTCCCCCTACCCCGACAGCGGCCCCGCGGGCGCGCTGCGCGTCGCCGCCGACCTGTGGCTGCTCGCGCACGGCGCCGGTCTCGTACGGACCGAGACGCTGGCCGGGCCGCCCGCGCCGATCGCGCTGACCCCGCTGCTGTGCGCGCTCGTGCCCTGCACCCTGCTCTACCGCGCCGCCTGCCACGCCCTCGAGCCCCCCGAGGACGCGCCCCCGGACACCCCGGGCCCCGCGCCCCGCCCGGCGTTCACCGCCATGCTCGGCGGCTACCTCCTGGTGGCCCTGGCGGCCGTCATCTACGCCTGGTCCAGCCCGGTACGGCCCGCGCCGCTGAGCACGCTGCTCCAGATGCCGCTCGTCGCGGCGGCGTTCATCGCCGCCGGGGTGTGGACGGCCGACGGGCGGCCGGGCCTCCCGGCGCCGCACTTCGTACGCCGGGTGCTGCCCACGCCGCTGCGACGGTGGTTCACCCGGGCCCGGCTGAACGCGATCGCCCGCACCGGGGCGACGGCGGTGGCCGTCCTCCTCGGCGGCGGCCTGCTGCTGGTGGCCGCCTCGCTTGTCATGCACGCCGGGACGGCCCAGGACGCCGCCATTCAGCTGGCGCCGCGCTGGTCCGGACGGGTGGCGCTGGCGCTGCTCAGTGTGGCGCTGCTGCCCAACGCGATGGTCTGGGCGGTGGCGTACGGGCTCGGGCCCGGCTTCACGGTGGGCGCGGGCAGCCTGGTCGCCCCGCTGAGCGCCGCGCCGGACCGGCCTGTGCTGCCGCGCTTCCCCCTGCTCGCGGCGCTGCCCGAGCCCGGCGCGGCGAGCCCGCTCGTCCTGGCGGGCGCGGCGGCGCTCGCGGCCGGCGCGGGCATCGCGGTCGCGCACACCGCCGTACCGAGGCGCGCCCCGCGTGTGGGCTATGGGGAGGCCGCCGTGACAGCGGTACTGGGCGCGTTGCTGTGCGGGGTGTTGATGACGGTGCTGGCGTACGCGTCGTCGGGCGCGATCGGCAACGACGCGCTCGCCGGCTTCGGCCCGCCGTGCTGGCGCACCGGGGGCGCGGCGGCGGCCTGGACGGCGGCGATCGGCCTGCCGGGGGCGCTGGTGGTGCGGTGGCGGCGGGGAGCGGTGCCGAGTGCGCGGGGTGCGCGGGCGGAGAGCGGGGAGTCGCTGACGGGGTGGCGGCGGGTGGGGTACGCGCTGGGGTTGGCGGTTGCGGTGGGGGGAGCGGGGGTGGCGGAGCCCGCGCCGGAACCTGCCGCTTCGGAGCCCGCCGAGCGGGTGCCGGAATCGGGTCCCGAGCCGGGGTCGGATCCCGACCCCGGCCCCGACCCTGATCCCGATCCCGATCCCGATCCGAAGGCCTCGCGGTCGTTGTGGGCGGCGATGGTGGCGTGGTTCGGCTTCCGGGTGCCCGGGAGCGCGCGGCCCGTGCCCGAGCCCGAGCCGGAGCCGGTCGTGTACGAGCCGGAGACGTTGCCGCTGACGCCGACGCGGCATCTGCGGGACGCCGCCGCCGAGGCGGAGGAGCCGCCGGAGCCGCGGGAGCGGGGGCGGCACCGGCCGCCGCGGGGCAAGCGGGGGCGGCGGCGCGGGGCCGCCGCGTCGGACTGGCACGAGCCGTCGGCGCGACGGCACCGGTGGGCGGCGCTCAAGGATTCGGGGGGCGGGCTGATGCCGGACTTCGAGCCGCAGGAGGGGAAGGGGGAGTAGGCCCCAACCCCGCCCTTTCTCCCCCAGCTACCGCTGGGAGGTGCCCCCAGTTTCCGAGCGGGGCCTGCGGCCCCCTCGCACCCCCGCTGCCAGGGCTTCGCCTCTGGAACCCCGCCCCCCGGCCCTCGCCGTGCGAAGCGCGGGGGTTCGAGGGGGCGAAGCCCCTTCGGAAACGGTGAAAGGGCGGGACCGGGGCACACCCCATCCGCCCGCACGGCACCGCCGGGCCGCGCCACGGTGGCCGATCGCCGCGGCGGCGGGAAAGGGGGCGCCCAGCGCTCAGTCCTGCGTCCCCAGCAGTGGGCGGAACTGCTTCGGGAGGTGGTTCTCGCAGGCCGCGCGGGATGTCTGGGTGAGGGCGTCGTCGACGCACGTGTAGTAGTCGCGGTAGACGATGTGGAAGGCGAACGTCGCCGCCACGATGGCCAGCGCGAGCCCGCCCGTGACCAGGCCGCTGACCGCCGCCGTCGTCTGGGGGCGGAAGCCGCCGGGGGTGGGCGGCGGGGCGGGGGTGTCCGGGTCGCGGGGCCTGGGCTTGGCCCGCAGGGAGCTGATGCCCCAGTAGACGGAGAGGGCGCCGAGCAGCAGGGCCACCTGCGGAATGCTGAAGAGGGCGAAGAAGAAGCCCCACATGCCCGCGAGCAGGGCGTAGCGGGCGCGCCGCTGGGCCGGGTCCGTGGGGTCCCAGCGGAGGCCGCCCGGGCCGCCGGGGCCGCCCGAGGGGCCCTGGCCGCCGCCGAAGCCGCCGCCCTGCCGTCCCGGCTGCCGGCTGCTCCACTGGCTGCCCCAGGCCGGGCGCTCCTCGCCCGAGCCGGAGCCCGAGCCGGAGCCCTGGCCTTTCTCACCGTCGCCCTCGCCCTTGTCGGAGCCGCCGGGGCCGCCGGGGTTGCCGCTCGCGGGAGTGCGCGGCTGCCACGGGCGGTCCGGGCTGCCCTCGGGCGGGGCGGCGAAGGGGTTGTCCCGCTCCTCCGCGGCGGAGGACGGCCGGGGCCGGCCCTCACGCGACGCGAAGCCCGTGGCAGTGGCGGGCTGCCCGGGCTGCGGGGGGCGGTGAACCGCGTGGCGGCGTCGGTCCGGCATGTGGAGTGTGTCTTCCCCTGGTGTGGTCGTCCTGCACCTTCGAGCCTACGGTGACACGCGCTTTTTCCCGTGCCGTTTCCCGTGCCGCCGTCCGGTCCGGTCCCGACGCTACCTCCCGTGCCCGCCCCCGTCCCGTGGGGGCGGTTCGGAGTGCCGGTATCGTTGCTGGCGGTCGGCGGCTTCGTAGAGTCCCCCGTAATCGGCGACCCCTCCGACTCGTACGACCATACAAACCGCATCGCCCCGCGAGAAAGGGCCCCACCGTGGCCGCCCCCGCCCGCCCCGCCCGTGTCGTCGTGCTCGTCTCCGGTTCCGGTACGAACCTTCAGGCCCTGCTGGACGCCATCGCCGCCGACCCCGACGGCTACGGCGCCCGCGTCGTGGCCGTGGGCGCCGACCGGGACGGCGTCGCGGGCCTGGAGCGTGCCGAGCGCGCCGGGCTGCCGACGTATGTGTGCCGGGTGAAGGACCACCCCACCCGTGAGGCGTGGGACGAGGCGCTGACGGAGGCGACGGCCGCGTACGAGCCGGACCTCGTCGTCACCGCCGGCTTTATGAAGATCGTGGGGAGGGCGTTCCTCGCCCGGTTCGGCGGGCGGATCGTCAATACCCACCCCGCTCTCCTCCCCAGCTTTCCCGGTGCCCACGGGGTGCGCGACGCGCTCGCGTACGGCGTGACGGTCACCGGGTGCACCGTCCACTTCGTCGACGAAGGCGTCGACACCGGCCCGATCATCGCCCAGGGCGTGGTGGAGATCCGGGACGAGGACGACGAGTCCGCGCTGCATGAGCGGATCAAGGAAGTCGAGCGTTCGCTGCTCGTCGATGTCGTGGGGCGTCTGGCCCGCGACGGCTACCGCATAGAGGGACGAAAGGTAAGGATCCCGTGACCGTCGAAGGTACGACCGCCGAAGCCACCGCCGAAGCCGAGGCCATGAAGCGGCCCATCCGCCGGGCACTGATCAGCGTCTACGACAAGACGGGGCTGGAGGAGCTGGCCCGGGGGCTGCACGACGCGGGCGTCGAGCTGGTCTCCACCGGTTCCACGGCCGGCCGGATCGCCGCCGCCGGCGTCCCCGTCACCAAGGTCGAGGAGCTCACCGGCTTCCCCGAGTGCCTGGACGGCCGGGTGAAGACCCTTCACCCCCGCGTCCACGCCGGCATCCTCGCCGACCAGCGCCTGGAGGCGCACCGCGCGCAGCTCGACGAGCTGGGCGTCAGCCCCTTCGAGCTGGTGATCGTCAACCTCTACCCGTTCCGGGAGACCGTCGCCTCGGGCGCCTCGCCCGACGAGTGCGTCGAGCAGATCGACATCGGCGGCCCCTCGATGGTCCGCGCCGCCGCCAAGAACCACCCCTCCGTCGCCGTGATCGTCAACCCCGGCCGCTACGACGACGTGCTCAAGGCCGTCGGCGACGGCGGTTTCGGCCTCGCCGCCCGCAAGCGGCTGGCCGCCGAGGCGTTCCAGCACACGGCCGCCTACGACGTGGCCGTGGCGAACTGGTTCGCGGAGGGCTACGGCGCGGACGAGAGCCCGTGGCCCGACTTCATCGGGGTCTCCTACGCCCGCAAGCAGGTGCTGCGCTACGGCGAGAACCCGCACCAGCCCGCCGCGCTCTACCTCGACCCCACCGGCACGGGGCTGGCGAACGCGGAGCAGCTGCACGGCAAGGAGATGTCGTACAACAACTTCGTCGACACCGACGCCGCGCGCCGCGCCGCCTACGACCACGCCGACCCCTGCGTCGCGATCATCAAGCACGCCAACCCGTGCGGCATCGCGACCGGTTCCGACGTCGCCGAGGCCCACCGCAAGGCCCACGCCTGCGACCCGCTGTCCGCCTTCGGCGGCGTCATCGCCGTCAACCGGCCGGTGTCGGTGGCGATGGCCGAGCAGGTCGCGGAGATCTTCACCGAGGTCCTCGTCGCGCCCGGCTACGAGGACGGCGCCGTCGAGGTCCTGGCCCGGAAGAAGAACATCCGGGTGCTGCGCTGCGCCGACGCGCCCGCCGCGCACGGCGAGTCCCGGCCCATCGAGGGCGGTCTGCTGGTCCAGGCCAAGGACCGCCTCCAGGCCGAGGGCGACGACCCGGCCAACTGGACGCTCGCCACGGGCGAGGCGCTCTCCGCCGAGGAGCTGGCCGAGCTGGCCTTCGCGTGGAAGGCCTGCCGCGCGGTGAAGTCCAACGCCATCCTGCTGGCCAAGGACGGCGCGACCGTCGGCGTCGGCATGGGCCAGGTCAACCGCGTGGACTCCGCGAAGCTGGCCGTCCAGCGGGCGGGCGAGGAGCGCGCCCGGGGCTCGTACGCCGCGTCCGACGCGTTCTTCCCGTTCCCCGACGGGCTGGAGGTGCTGACCGCCGCCGGTATCAAGGCGGTGGCCCAGCCGGGCGGTTCGGTCCGGGACGAGCAGGTGGTGGAGGCCGCGAAGGCGGCCGGCGTGACGATGTACTTCACGGGTACGCGCCACTTCTTCCACTGAGCCCTGAGAACGAGGAAGGCCGCGCCCTCGACAGCGGAGCGCGGCCTTCCGGGAACGCCTCAGCGGACCCGTACGACCACCGTGCCGACGATCTTGTCGGCGAAGGTCTGCTTCTTCTCGTCCCACAGCGGCCAGAGGTAGCCGAGGTAGAGAAAACTGTCGACGACGTGGCACAGGTTGCGGACGAACGCCATGCCGAAGCCGGTGGGCATGCCGTCGCGCTCGCGCAGGACGCTGATGCCCACGGCCTTCTTGCCCGGCGTCTGGCCCGTCTTGCCCTGGCGGTAGAGGGACCAGAAGCCGAGGACGAAGCTGAGGACGAAACCGGCACCGATCATGACCAGGCCGCCGGTCGTCATCCCCGTCGACTGCTGGCAGTAGCCCTGGCTGTCCTCGTACGTGGAGCAGTCCTCGTATCCCGTGATCCACATGACGGCGCCGGCGACCATGAGGATCACCGGCGCCAGCCCCAGGATCAGGCAGTCCAGGATGGTCGCGCCCACGCGCGCCCCCCAGCCCGCCAGCGGCGGGCGCTGCTGCATGGCGTACGGGTCCTGCGGGTAGCCGCCGTAGCCGTACGCCCCGTACGCCCCGGGCTGCTGGGGGAACGGCGGGTGCTGCGGGTACGGCTGCCCCGGCTGCTGCGGCGGGCCGTAGCCCGGCGGGGGCGGCGGGTAGGGCGGGTTCGGGTGGGTCACCTGGACGTGTCCTTAGAGCGGTGGCTGATTCGTAGGGGACGGCCGTGGCCTCGGCCACGGCGGCCGCAATCGTAGACATACGGTCGTACCGCGCGGCGTCGCGCGGTACGACCTCCGACCTGAGTGGAACCAACCCCACCCGATCCGCGAGGATGTGCACCATGACCGCCCAGATTCTCGATGGCAAGGCCACCGCGGCCGCGATCAAGTCAGAACTCTCCACCCGTGTGCAGGCGCTGAAGGCCCGGGGCATCACCCCCGGCCTGGGCACGATCCTGGTCGGGGAGGACCCGGGCAGCCAGAAGTACGTGGCCGGCAAGCACCGCGACTGCGCCGAGGTCGGCATCGCCTCCATCCAGCGCGAGCTGCCCGCGACCGCCACCCAGGAGGAGATCGAGGCGGTCGTCCGGGAGCTCAACGAGGACCCGGCCTGCACCGGCTACATCGTCCAGCTGCCGCTGCCCAAGGGCATCGACGAGAACCGCGTCCTCGGCCTGATGGACCCGGCCAAGGACGCCGACGGCCTCCACCCGACCAACCTCGGCCACCTGGTCCTCAACGAGCCCGCCCCGCTGCCCTGCACTCCCAACGGCATCATCACCCTGCTGCGCCGGCACGGCGTGGAGATCAACGGTGCCGAGGTGGTCGTGGTCGGGCGCGGTGTGACCATCGGCCGTCCGATGCCGCTGCTGCTGACCCGCCGCTCCGTGAACGCCACGGTCACGCAGTGCCACACCGGCACCCGGGACCTGGCGGCCCATCTGAAGCGGGCCGACATCATCGTGGCCGCGGCGGGCGTGCCGCACCTGGTCAAGCCCGAGGACGTCAAGCCCGGCGCGGCCGTCCTCGACGTCGGCGTCAGCCGCGACGAGAACGGCAAGATCGTCGGCGATGTCCACCCGGGCGTGCGCGAGGTCGCGGGCTGGATCTCCCCGAACCCCGGCGGCGTCGGCCCGATGACCCGCGCCCTGCTGCTGGTCAACGTGGTGGAGGCCGCCGAGAGGGACGCCGAGGCCGCCGGAGGCGGCGATGCGGCCTGAGGCCACCGGACCGGGCGTGAACGGATCGGCGAACGGATCGGCGAACGGAGCCGGCGGGTCGGCCGGCTCCGGCGGTTCCGCCGACCGGCCGGGCGGTTCCGCCGACAAGGCCGACGGACCGGGCAAGCCGTCCGGCGAGCCCGCCGGCAGGGCGCACGCGCACGGCTCCACCCGTCGCCCCCCGCAGGTCACCCAGGACACCGCGCGCCCCGAGGGCGGCGGCCGCGCCGCGCCCGGGGGCGCCCCGGCGCCCGCCCGGCAGTGGCCGTTGCTGGCGGTCCTGGGAGCCACCGGCCTGGGCCTGCTGATCGTGGCCTTCGACGCCTTCCGGGTGGGGGCGCTGATCATCGGGCTGGCGCTGATCGGCGGCGCGGTGCTGCGCTGGACGCTGCCGTCCGTCGGCATGCTCGCCGTGCGCTCCCGGTTCACCGATCTCTTCGTGTACGGCGGCCTGGGCCTGGCGATCGTGCTGCTCGCCCTGATGGCCCAGCCGCACGCGTGGCTGAAGATCCCGTTCCTGGAGGACATGCTGCACTTCACCGTGCAGTAGGTCGTAGGGCAAGGTGCGTGGCGTGGGGCCGCCCGGTGCGTCGGCCCCACGAATATCTTGATGTCAAGGTATTCCTTGAGGACCGTGGTTGCGTGAGAAGGGGTGTTCCGGCTCATGGCCAAGATCAAGGTCGCCAACCCCGTCGTCGAGCTCGACGGCGACGAGATGACCCGCATCATCTGGCGGTTCATCAAGGAAAAACTGATCCTGCCCTACCTCGACGTCGAGCTGAAGTACTACGACCTGGGCATCGAGAACCGCGACGCCACGGGTGACCAGGTGACGGTCGACGCCGCCCACGCCATCAAGGAGTGCGGCGTCGGGGTGAAGTGCGCGACCATCACCCCGGACGAGGCCCGCGTCGAGGAGTTCAACCTCAAGGCGATGTACCGCTCGCCCAACGGCACCATCCGCAACATCCTCGGCGGAGTGATCTTCCGCGAACCGATCATCATGAGCAATGTGCCGCGGCTGGTGCCCGGCTGGACCAAGCCCATCGTCGTCGGCCGTCACGCCTTCGGCGACCAGTACCGCGCGACGGACCTCAAGGTCCCCGGCGAGGGCACGCTCACCATGACCTTCACCCCCAAGGACGGCTCCGAGCCCGTCGAGCTGGAGGTCTGCGAGTTCCCGGGCGCCGGCGTCGCGCTGTCCATGTACAACCTGGACGACTCGATCCGCGACTTCGCCCGCGCCTCGTTCCGCTACGGCCTCGACCGCGGCTACCCGGTGTACATGTCCACCAAGAACACGATCCTCAAGAAGTACGACGGCCGCTTCAAGGACATCTTCCAGGCGGTCTTCGACGCGGAGTACCGGGAGGGCTTCGAGGCGGCGGGCCTGACCTACGAGCACCGGCTGATCGACGACATGGTCGCCGCCGTGCTCAAGTGGGAGGGCGGCTACGTCTGGGCGTGCAAGAACTACGACGGTGACGTCCAGTCGGACGGCGTCGCGCAGGGCTTCGGCTCGCTGGGGCTGATGACCTCGGTGCTGATGTCCCCCGACGGCCGGACGATCGAGGCCGAGGCCGCGCACGGCACGGTCACCCGCCACTACCGGCAGCACCAGGCGGGCAAGGCCACCTCCACCAACCCCATCGCCTCGATCTTCGCCTGGACCCGGGCCCTGGCCCACCGCGGCAGGCTGGACGGCACGCCCGAGGTCGTCCGGTTCGCGGAGACGCTGGAGAAGGTCTGCGTCGAGACCGTGGAGGGCGGCCAGATGACCAAGGACCTGGCCCAGCTGATCGGACCCGGTCAGCCGTGGCTGACGACCGAACAGTTCCTGGCGGCCCTGGACGAGAACCTGCGGAAGCGGACGACGACGCCGGCGGCGTAGCCCCCGGGCGGGCGTGACGGTGGCCCGTCCTCTCCCCCGTGGGAGGACGGACCACCGGGTTCTCACGGCTGATCAGGTGGTCAGCCGTTCACCCACGCCTCGACATGGGTGTTCTTCTTGCCCTTGAGGATCAGGTTGAAGGCCTGGCCGGGCTTGGCGGCCACGGTCGCGTAGTGCTTCTTGCCGTTGCACTGGTGCGTCTTGGTGTAGGAGCCGCCCCCCGCGACCTTCACCGTCAGGCCGGCCTCGCCGCCGCCCCAGCAGGTGAAGACGCCGCGGGCCATGTTCGATCCCTGGGGCACCGGCGAGAACCCGGAGACCCACTTGTGGCCGTGGGTGCCGAGGTAGTCGCCGGAGATGTCGGCGTTCCACAGATTCCGCCAGTGCTCCTGGGCCTGCGCCGCGTTCGCGGCCGGGGCCGCCAGGGCGAGCCCGCCGCCCAGCATGAGGGTCGCGGCGGAGACGGCAACGCTCCTGCGTACGTTCATGATCCGGATTCCTCCCCGTTGACGATCGGTTGGGGACGGCACGGGGTGGACCGTGCCGTCCCCGGCTTTGCAGGATTGACTGTGATGCGCCACATCCCCTCCTGCCAAAGGATCGCCGGGAATTGGGCCATCGTGGGACGTCCCACGGCCCCACCTGCGAGGACGCCGGGTCCCACGAGGTCGTGGTGGGACGGGTGAGGGACGGCCGGGCTGGCCGGAAACCACGGCTCCCGGTCCCGGGTACGGGAAATGGCGCGTTCGCCTCGCCATGATGTGCGGCAGGAGGCGGCTCACCGCCTCGGGGGACTCTTTGTGACGCGTATGGGGTGGAACATGTCGCGTTGGAAGGAATTACCCGCCTCGCTGGATCAGCGGGTGCGGCAGCTCGTCGTACAGCTCAGAAGGCTCAAGGACCGCAGCGGGCTGAGCCTGGCCGCGCTGGCGGCCAAGACCTCGTACAGCAGTTCCTCCTGGGAGCGTTATCTCAACGGCAAGCAACTCCCGCCGCGTGACGCGGTCGAGGAGCTGGCCCGGGTGTGCGGCGCGGACACGACGCGGCTGCTGGTCCTGCACGAGGTGGCGGCGGAGGCGTGGACGGACGAGGCGGCGGAGACGGAAGAAGTGGAAGAAGCCGGGTCGCCCGCCGAGGGCCTCCTGGCGCCCGGTGAGCCCACGACGCCCCCCGCCGGGGACGGCGCGCGCACCGGGCCACGCTCAGGGCCGCGCTCAGGCCCGCGCCGTACGACGACCGTCGTGCTCGCCGCGGCCGTCGTCGCCCTGACGGCCGCCCTGGTCGCCGTCCTGCTGGTCACCCGCCCATGGCAGGACGACGGGACGGCCGCGGGCCACGAGCACGCCGTCGCCGGCAACTCCACGGCCCCCTTCGTCTTCGTCCAGGGCCGCTCGCGTCCCTGCGACGTCAAGCGGCACGACGGCGACCTGCGCGCCGGCTACAGCGCGACCCGGACCACGCTCATGGACCTCAAGAGCACGGGCTGGGAGGTCCTGGAGGCCCAGTGCCTGCTGCGGTACCACGGCTTCGACCCCGGGATCTCCGACGGTTCCTACGGGGAGCGGAGCAAGAACGCCGCCAAGGCCTTCCAGAAGGCCCGAGGCCTGGTCGTCGACGGCATCGTCGGCCCCGACACCTGGCAGGAGCTGCGGCGGTGAGCGGGGAACGGCTCCTCCCCGCGGAGTGCGGCCGGCTGGCCGCCGGACTGCGGGAGCTGAAGGACCGTACGGGCCTGAGCCTGGCCGCGCTCGGCGAGCGGACCCCGTACAGCAAGTCGTCCTGGGAGCGCTATCTCAACGGCAAGAAGCTGCCACCCCGGCAGGCCGTCGAGGCGCTGTGCGGGCTGGCGGGCGAGCCCACGGACCGGCTGCTGGCGCTGTGGGAGCTCGCCGAACAGTCGTGGAGCGGACGGGCCGCCGCCGGGGAGGCCCCGACGCAGGCGCCCCCGCCGCAGGCGCCCCCGCCGCAGGCGCCCCCGCCCGTGGTGGCGGAGCGGCTGGAGGAGCGGCCGGAGCGGAAGCCGGAGCGGAAGCCGTCCTTCGTCCGGCGGGTACTGCTGCTGACCGGCATCGCCGTCCTCGCCGCGGCGGGCGTGGTGCTCTCGCTGATCCTGACGAGCGGCGGGTCCGGCGCCGGCGGACGGGACCCCGACCCCCTCGCGGCGGCCTCCTATCCGCAGTCCTACGAACCCGGCTGCCGGGGAACGGAGTGCGAGGGCGCGGACCCCACGGAGATGGGCTGCGGCGCCCAGGGCATGCTCGCCACCCTGCTCCAGCGCCGGGCGGCCGGCGGCCAGCGGGTCGAGATCCGCTACAGCGAGAAGTGCGGGGCCGTGTGGGTGCGGTCCATGCACCTGCGGCTCGGCGACCGTGTCGTGCTCTCGCTGCCCGGCAGCGACCCCAAGGAGCTCAAGGCGGCGAGCCAGCGGGACACGGAGGTCTATCTGTCGACCGCCATGACGGCCACCAAGTACCCGGACAGGGCGCGGGTCTGTGTACTGCCTGCGGGAGGCAGCCCGGAATGCTTTGTTCCGCAATCGCCCGCTCCACGTGTGTGATGCCGCGTGTGATGGGCGACATGTGGGTAGAAGACGGGTGGAGGAGAGCCGGCGGCCGGTCCTCCACCCCCGTGGGAGGACCGCCCGCCGCTCACCCAAGAGGATCATGACCGCGACAATCCGGATCAAGGTCCGCCGGGCCGCTGTGGCATGGGTGTGACCATTCCGGTACCGGGTCCCTTTTCCGTATCAAAGTGCCCGGGCGTGTCACCGTACGGTCACCGCGTGCGCCAGGGGCGTGCGCCCCATGGCCTTGATCAACCCCAAGTGCCACCGTGCGCCGCCCCTTTGGGAACTGACATGCTGGTTTCGGGCATCCCCGTGGGTAGCCGTGAGCGGGGCCGCGGGCGCGGCGGGGCGGAAGGGCGGACATCGGCGCGAGTGGCACGGGGACAGACGCTTAGGTACCGGGGGACAGGGGAGGGCAATGCCTCGCTGGAGGGCGCTACCGGAGGAACTCGACCCACAGGTGCGCGAGTTCGCCGAACAATTGCGCAGACTGGTCGAGCGCAGCGGGCTCGGCATCGCCGCCGTGGCGGACCGTACCGGTTACAGCAAGACGTCCTGGGAGCGCTATCTCAACGGCCGGCTGCTGCCCCCGCGCGGGGCGGCGGAGGCGCTGGCCGAGGTCACGGGCACCGACGTCGGCCATCTGGGCACGCTGTGGGAGCTGGCCGAACGGTCGTGGAGCCGCTCCGAGCTGCGGCACGACGTGACGATGGAGGCGATCCGCGTCGCGGAGGCGCGGGCGGCGCTGGGGGAGTTCGGACCGCCGCCGCCGAAGGCGGGGCGGGCGAAGAAGCAGGCCGCGTCCGCGCCGACGCCTTCGCCGGACCCCGTCGGGGAGGTTCGCACGGCCGTACGTGACGAGGGCGCGATGCCGCCCGCGATGCCTCCGATGCCGGATTCCGGGCTGCCGCGCGATCCGGAGTCGCGGGACGTACGGGACATGGCCATTCCGGTCCGGAAGCCGAAGGAGTCTAAGGAGCCGAAGGGGCTCAAGGAGTCGAAGGGGCCCAAGGAGTCGAAGGGGCCCAAGGAGCCGAAGGCGGCCAAGGTCCCCGCCTCCACGCGCCGCAACGCGGTGCTGTTCGCCGTCGGCGCGGTGGGGGCCCTCCTCGTCGTCGCGGCGGGCGTCCTGCTGCTCGGTACGGGCTCGGACGAGGGGCAGGTGGCCCCGGGCGCGATCGCCACGCCGAGCGCGGGCAGCCCGTCGAGCATGCCCGACGGGGTGAAGTGCACGGGCGCCGGCTGCGCGGGCAAGGACCCCGAGACGATGGGCTGCGGTGGCGCGCACGCCACGACAGCGGGTTCCGCGACGGTGGGGGCGTCATTTCTTGAGGTCCGCTACAGCAAGGTCTGCGGCGCGGCGTGGGCCCGGATCACGCAGGCGGCGCCCGGCGACACCCTCCGCATAAGCGGCACCGGCACCCGGGCCGTCACCGAGAGCGGCCGCGTCGACAAGGGCGCCGACGGGCACACCCGCATGATCCCCGTCCCCGACCCGGGCCAGGCGTCGGCCTGCGCGGCGCTCGTCTCCGGCCGCAAGGGCTGCACGACGCCGCGAGCGGCGGAGCGCGCGCCGCAGGGGTGACGGGGGCCCGGGGGCTCCCGCCCCCGGGAAACGGCGACGGTGAGGCGTCCCACACGGGGCGTGGGGTCGATGGCGGGTCCCGTCGGATAGCCTGGCGCCGGATCTCTTGATACCGAGAGAGATCCGCACACCTTGGGCAGGGACACCCACCAAAGCTCGCGCAGGAGATCGCCATGACCCGCACTCCCGTCAATGTCACCGTCACCGGCGCCGCCGGTCAGATCGGCTACGCGCTGCTCTTCCGCATCGCCTCCGGTCACCTCCTCGGCGCGGACGTGCCGGTCAAGCTGCGCCTGCTGGAGATCCCGCAGGGCCTGAAGGCCGCCGAGGGCACCGCCATGGAGCTCGACGACTGCGCCTTCCCGCTGCTGCGCGGCATCGAGATCACCGATGACGCGAACGTCGCGTTCGACGGCGCCAACGTCGCGCTGCTCGTCGGCGCCCGCCCCCGTACCAAGGGCATGGAGCGCGGCGACCTGCTCGAGGCCAACGGCGGTATCTTCAAGCCGCAGGGCAAGGCCATCAACGACAACGCCGCGGACGACATCAAGGTCCTCGTCGTCGGCAACCCGGCCAACACCAACGCCCTGATCGCCCAGGCCGCCGCCCCGGACGTACCGGCGGAGCGCTTCACCGCCATGACCCGTCTGGACCACAACCGGGCGATCTCGCAGCTGGCGCAGAAGACCGGCGTGGCCGTCTCCGAGATCAAGAAGCTGACGATCTGGGGCAACCACTCGGCCACCCAGTACCCGGACATCTTCCACGCCGAGATCGCCGGCAAGAACGCCGCCGAGGTCGTCAACGACGAGCAGTGGCTCGCGGACACCTTCATCCCGACCGTCGCCAAGCGCGGCGCCGCGATCATCGAGGCCCGTGGCGCGTCCTCGGCCGCCTCGGCCGCGAACGCCGCCATCGACCACGTCCACACGTGGGTCAACGGCACCGCCGCGGGCGACTGGGCCTCCATGGGTATCCCGTCGGACGGCTCCTACGGCGTTCCCGAGGGTCTCATCTCCTCCTTCCCGGTCACCGTGAAGGACGGCAAGTACGAGATCGTCCAGGGCCTGGAGATCAACGACTTCTCCCGCGCCCGCATCGACGCCTCCGTCAAGGAGCTCGCGGAGGAGCGCGACGCCGTGCGCGCCCTCGGCCTGATCTGAGCCGGTACGGAAACCCCGTCGCCGTACGGGTGTACTGACGTACACCCGTGCCCGACGATTTCGGGCCCGTCATCCACCTCCAAGGGGGGTCGGTGGCGGGCCCGTTGGCTTATTCTGGGTTCTTCCGAAAATACGTCAACTCGGCTAGTTCGAAGGCGAGTTCGACGGATCGGGGGACCGAAATGAGCCATTCCGTCCAAGGATCCCCGTCAGAGGCCACCCGGTTACTCTGCGCGGGGACCTACCTCGACATCGAGTTCCGCCGCCGTGTCATCGAAGAGCTGGTGGAACATGAGGAAAGACCCATCGCCCCGTCCCTGGGGGTCGATGCGGTGCCGGTGCTCACCCACGCACTGCGCGCCCGCGGTCAGGACACCCTGACCGCCCTGCTCCTGTTCGCCCTGTGGGTGGCCTTCATCGCCGTCGACTTCGCCTCGGCTCCCGAGGGCGCGGAGGGCCCCCCGTTCGGGGGCCTCTGGTCCATGTTGTACGCCGGGGTCTGCCTGCTCCACTGGGGCGCGCACGCCGCCGCCGGGCGGGGCTCGGCCGCGTACGTCGTAGACCGGCGCACGCTCCGGGAGGCCCTCCAGGGCAGCGGCGGCCAGCGGGCCCTGCGCGCCCTGCTGCCGGGGCTGCCCCTCATCACCCTCGCCTACTGGCTGTTCGCCCTGTGGGCGCTCGCGCAGGGCGCGGGCAACTGGGCGGGCGTCATCTTCCCGCTGCTGCTCGTGCTGCCGGTGTGGATGCACCGGGCGCGTGTGGCGGCCGTGATGCGCGACGAGCTGAGCCGGAAGAACTTCGCCGAGTCCCGGCCCTTTCCCGACTCGGCTTACCACCGCCGTATCGCCCGGTCCATCGACCGCGAGCAGTACGCGGGGCTGACGATCTACGACCCCTCCCGGCCGTTCATCGGCATGGGCGTCCCGTACGAGCCCTGGTCCTTCGCCCTGGAGCTCAAGCGCGGCAAGGAGTCGCCGTCGGCGTCCAACGGCACCGCCAATGGCGCGACCAATGGCGCGTCGGCCGGTGCGTCCGGTCGCGCGGCCGGTGCCCCCTTCACCGGCCGTACGGTCGTGGAGCTCATCCGGCCCCGGCTGGAGGCCCTGCGGCAGGCGGCCGCCGCGACCAGCCGGGACCGGCTGAAGGACCTGGAGATCGACGAGTTCGTCTATCTCCCGGTCGGGCCGCAGCGGCCCATGGTGTCCTACGACGAGCGCACGGTGCGGATGCACCTGGCCGAGGCCGTCAACGAGGGCGGTGAGGCGCGCCGCTACTTCCTGCGCGTGCGCGTCGGCGCGTGGGACGAGCAGGTCGTGGTGTCGGTGCTGGTCCGGGTGCACACCCAGGGCGGGATGCTGGTCCTGGAGGTCGTCCCGCACGTGCTGACCCCGGTCAGGGCGGAGTTCCGCGCGGTCGACGTGATCGCGAGCCGGGGCGAGGAGGACATGCTGCGCGACGGGCTGCGGGCGCTGCTGACCGCTCCCGCCGCGGGCTTCGCGGCGGCGGTCTCCACGGTCGGCTCCGGCGTGTCGGGCTTCCGCACCTGGCTCGCCGACCCCCGGCGCTCGGCGCCGGACGGCCCGGCCCACTCGGTGCGGGAGCTGGCGGCGACGAAGGAGATCTCGCTGTTCCAGGAGATGGACGTCAGCCGCTATGTGAAGACGGTCCAGGACCGCATCGCGAGCGGGGTCCGGGAGGCGCTGCGCTCCCAGGGCTATGAGACGGACCGTTTCGAGCAGCAGATCGTGCAGATCAGCGAGGGCGCGATCTACATCGGCCAGATGAGCGGCGGCGCCGTGGCCCAGGGCGCGGGCGCCGAGGCCAAACACCTCTCGGGAAGCGGGGGACGATGACGGACGACCGGCACAGGAACGACCGGCAGCACGAACGCGAAGAGGACGAGGAACGCCACGGGAACGCCCCGGGCGGTGGCGGCATCTCCATCGGCTCGCTGAGCGGCGGCGCCGTGGCCCAGGGCGACGGAGCCCAGGCCGAGGACCGTTCCGAGCGGGTGGGCGAGCGCCCCGCGGCGGCGGCCGCGACACCTCCGCCGCAGGCCCCGGGCCGGGGCGGCATGGCCGTCGGCTCGATGTCGGGCGGCGCGCTGGCCCAGGGCAGGGACGCGCGGGCGGTCGACGCCTCACGGCAGTTGCTGACCGTGACGCCCGAACTCCTCGCAGCGGTCCGGGAGATGCGGATGGAGCTGTCCCACCGCGTCCGTACCCCGGGCGACGGGCTGGACGAGGTCGACGGGGAGCTCGCGGAGCTCCAGGCGGAGGCCGGGCTGACCGGCCAGGCCAGGCGCACCCGGCTGACACGTCTGCGGACGCTGCTGACCAGCGGCGCCACGGCCGTCGGCGGGCTGGCGTCGCTGGCCGCCGTCGTCGAGGCGATCAGCCGGTTAGTGGCGTGAGGCGGCGAGACGCATGAGCTACTGGGACGCGGACGCGCAGAAGTGGGTGGACGAACCGCCACCCGGTTGGCGGCCGCCGCCGGAATCGCGGAGCGCCGGGACCGGCGACGACACGGACGACGAGCCCGAAGTGACTCTCGGTGCCCCGGATCCGTACGAGGACCGGCCCACGGGCCCCTCCCACGCCTCGATCCTCGCGGGCGTCGTGGCCGGGGTGGTGCTGGCGGCCGGACTCGGCGTCGGCATCTGGGCGCTCGTCCGGGACGACGGCGGCGGAGGGGGCGGCGACGGGCCCGTACCGACCGCCACCGCCTGGCCGTCACCCGGCCCGACGGACACCTACGGCTCGTCGTACGGCTCGTCCTACGGGACGACATACGGCACGACATCCGGTACGAGCTCGGGCACGACCTCCGGTCTCTCCGGGGGCTACCCCAACCCCTACAACCCGAACCCCTACCCCACCGCAACCACCTACGGCACATACAGCGCCCCGGGCGCCGCGTCCGGCTTCGTACGGACCACGGATCCGGCCGGCTTCCGGCTGGACGTGCCGGCGGGCTGGTCGCGCAGCACGGACCGGGGCAGCGTCTTCTACAAGACGGCGGACGGGCTGAGCCTCATCCAGGTGTTCACGCTCAGTCCGCCGGGGGCGACGCCGTACGACTCGCTGCTGGAGACCGAGAAGTACGTCTCCGAGTACAAGAACTACCGGAAGGCCAGGCTGGGCGCGGTCTCCGGGCAGGGCAATCCCGCCGAGTACGAGTACGCGTACACGCTGAGTGACGGGACCGGCCGGCATGTGGTGATCCACGCCTACACCGCTCCCGACGGCAAGCAGTACGCCCTGCTGGTGGGCGGTCCCGTGGGTAGTGAGTCCACTCAGGGCCTGGTCATGCGGTCACTGGTGGGCTCGTTCTGCCCTACGGGCTACTGCGTCGGATGACGCCGTCCTGACATCGTCCGATCAACACCCCACCCCGCGACGCTGAGTGATGCGCGTCACTCTTTGTGAAAGGAGAGGCATAGGTTGACCCCTTCTGGTTAGGCGCGACCCGTTGCCGGCCCTGGGCCTCGTCCGGACAGGGCCGGGACGCACGGGATCGTTCGTCACCGGAAGGCAGAGAAGACATGGCGTCAGCCGAGACCATCCACGTCGACGGGGAGTGGCGTGCCGCCGCGTCCGGCGCGCAGCGGGAGGTGCTCGACCCGGCCGACGCCACCGTCCTCGCGGTCGTGGCCGAGGGCGGTGCGGCCGACACCGACGCCGCCGTCGCCGCCGCGCGGCGCGCCTTCCGCGGCGGCCAGGGCGACTGGCCGCGCACGCCGGTCGCCGAACGGGCCGCGCTGCTGCGGCGCGTTGCCGATCTGCTCCAGCGCGACCGCGAGAGCATCGCGCTGATCGAGAGCCGGGACACCGGCAAGACGCTGGAGGAGGGGCGGGTCGACGTCGACGATGTCACCGCCGCCTTCCGCTACTTCGCCGATCTCGTCATCAACGAGGGCGGCGGCCGTGTGGTCGACGCCGGCTCGGACGACGTCCACAGCATCGTCGTGCACGAGCCGGTGGGCGTCTGCGCGCTGATCACGCCCTGGAACTATCCGCTGCTCCAGGCGAGTTGGAAGATCGCCCCGGCGCTGGCCGCGGGCAACACCTTCGTCATCAAGCCCAGCGAGGTCACCCCGCTGTCGACCGTCCACCTGGTGCGGCTCCTCGCCGAGGCCGGGCTGCCCGATGGCGTCGCCAACCTCGTCACCGGCGCGGGCGACCCGGTCGGCGCCCGGCTGGCCGAGCACCCGCACGTGGACCTGGTCTCCTTCACCGGCGGCCTCGCCAGCGGCGCCAAGGTGGCCCGCGCCGCCGCGCCGGCCGTCAAGAAGGTCGCCCTCGAACTCGGCGGCAAGAACCCCAACGTCGTCTTCGCCGACGCCTGCGCCACCGACGAGGACTTCGACACCACCGTCGACCAGGCCCTCAACGCCGCCTTCATCCACAGCGGTCAGGTCTGCTCGGCGGGCTCCCGGCTCATCATCGAGGAGTCGGTGCGCGACCGCTTCGTCGCCGAACTCGCCCGCCGCGCCGAGCGGATCAGGCTCGGCCGGGGCACCGAGAAGGACGTCGAGTGCGGCCCGCTCGTCTCCGCGCAGCAGCTCGCCAAGGTCGAGGCGTACGTCGCCTCAGCGCTCGCCGAGGGGGCGGCCCTGCGCTGCGGCGGCAAGCGCCCCGAGCCGTCGGAGACCCGTCCGGCGGACGGCTACTTCTACGAGCCCACCGTCCTGGACCTCTGCCACGGTGACATGACGGTCGTCCGGGAGGAGACCTTCGGGCCCATCCTCACCGTCGAGACCTTCCACACCGAGGACGAGGCCGTGGCGCTGGCCAACGACACCGAGTACGGGCTCGCGGGCGCCGTCTGGACCAAGGACGCGGGCCGGGCCCGCCGGGTGGCCGGCCGGCTGCGGCACGGCACGGTCTGGATCAACGACTACCACCCCTACCTGCCGCAGGCGGAGTGGGGCGGCTTCGGCAAGTCCGGCACCGGCCGTGAGCTGGGCCCCGCCGGACTCGCCGAGTACCGCGAGAGCAAGCACGTCTACCAGAACCTGGCCCCGAAGCCGGTGCGCTGGTTCGCCGGCTGAGCGGGCGTTTCGCCCGCCCCTGCTGAAACCTCCCTGCCGCACAAGGAGTTCACCCCCACCATGCCTGTCTACGACTACGTCGTCATCGGCGGCGGAACCGCCGGCTCCGTCATCGCCTCCCGACTCACCGAGGACCCCGACGTCACCGTCGCCGTCATCGAGGGCGGCCCCACCGACGTCGACCGCGAGGACGTCCTGACCCTGCGCCGCTGGCTCGGCCTGCTCGGCGGGGACCTGGACTACGACTACCCGACCGTCGAACAGCCCAGAGGCAACTCCCACATCCGCCACAGCCGCGCCCGGGTGCTGGGCGGCTGCTCCTCCCACAACACCCTGATCTCCTTCAAGCCGCTGCCCGGCGACTGGGACGAGTGGGCCGAGGCCGGCGCCGAGGGCTGGGACGCGGAGTCCATGGACCCGTACTTCGCCCGGCTCCGCAACAACATCGTCGCGGTGGACGAGAAGGACCGGAACGCCATCGCCCGCGACTTCGTCGAGGCCGCCCGGCGCGCCACGGACGTCCCGCGCGTCGAGGGCTTCAACAAGAAGCCCTTCCACGAGGGCGTCGGCTTCTTCGACCTCGCCTACCACCCCGAGAACAACAAGCGCTCCAGCGCCTCGGTGGCCTACCTCCACCCCTTCCTCGACCGTCCCAACCTCCATCTGATGCTGGAGACCTGGGCGCACCGGCTGGAGATCGAGGCCGGCCGGGCGCGCGGCGTGCACGTCCGCACCAAGGACGGCGAGGAGCTGTTCGTCGAGGCGGCCCGCGAGGTGCTCGTCTGCGCGGGCGCCGTGGACACGCCCCGGCTGCTGCTCCACTCCGGCATCGGCCCCAAGGCCGACCTGGAAGAGCTCGGTATCCCTGTCGTCCACGACCTGCCGGGCGTCGGCGAGAACCTCCTCGACCACCCCGAGTCGGTGATCGTGTGGGAGACGGACGGGCCCATCCCCGAGAACTCCGCGATGGACTCCGACGCGGGCCTGTTCGTCCGCCGGGACCCGGCCTCGAACGGCCCGGACCTGATGTTCCACTTCTACCAGATCCCCTTCACCGACAACCCCGAGCGCCTGGGCTACGAGAAGCCCGAGCACGGCGTGTCGATGACCCCCAACATCCCCAAGCCGCGCAGCCGCGGCCGCCTCTACCTCACCAGCGCCGACCCGTCCGTCAAACCCGCCCTGGACTTCCGCTACTTCACGGACGAGGATGACTACGACGCCCGTACGCTCGTCGACGGCATCCGCGTCGCCCGTGAGATAGCGAAGACCGAGCCGCTGGCGGGCTGGCTCAAGCGCGAGGTCTGCCCGGGCCCGGAGATCACCTCGGACGAGGAGCTCAGCGAGTACGCGCGCAAGGTCGCACACACCGTCTACCACCCGGCGGGCACCTGCCGCATGGGCGCGTCGACGGACGACCAGGCCGTCGTGGACCCGGAGCTGCGCATCCGCGGCCTGGAGGGCATCCGTATCGCGGACGCGTCGGTCTTCCCGACGATGACGGCCGTCAACCCGATGATCGGAGTGCTGATGGTGGGGGAGAAGTGCGCCGAACTGCTGGTAAAGCCCGCTACCCGAGGGGGTGACGCCTGATGTCGAACGATGGCAATGGCATAGGCGGCAATGGCATGGGGAAGTCCGCCGGCGAGGCGGTCGCCCCCGTCTTCTCCGTCCGCAACCTGTGGAAGGTCTTCGGCCCGAAGGCCGACCGCGTCCCGGCCAGTGACGAACTGGCCGCGCTGTCCCCCGAGGAACTGCGCGAACGCACCGGATGCACCGTCGCCGTCCGCGACGTCTCCTTCGACGTGCGCCCCGGCGAGTGCTTCGTGGTCATGGGCCTGTCCGGCTCGGGCAAGTCCACGCTCGTCCGCTGCCTCACCCGCCTCATCGAACCCACCGCCGGCACCATCGCCATCGACGGCGAGGACGTGGGCGGCATGGACAAGGGCGCCCTGCGCGACCTGCGCCGGCACCGGGCCGCCATGGTCTTCCAGCACTTCGGCCTGCTCCCGCACCGCACGGTGCTCGACAACGTCGCCTACGGCCTGGAGATCCAGGGCATGGGCAAGGCCGAACGCCGCGCCAAGGCCGCCGAGATGGTGACCAAGGTCGGCCTCGCGGGCATGGAGGGCCGCCGCCCCGGCCAGCTCTCCGGTGGCCAGCAGCAGCGCGTCGGCCTGGCCCGCGCCCTGGCCGCCGACCCCGAAGTACTGCTGTTCGACGAGCCGTTCAGCGCGCTCGACCCGCTGATCCGCCGCGACATGCAGGAAGAGGTCGTCCGCCTCAACCGCGACGAGGGCCGCACGATGGTCTTCATCACCCACGACCTCAGCGAGGCGCTGCGCGTCGGCGACCGCATCGCGCTGATGCGCGGCGGCCGCGTCGTCCAGTGCGGCACCCCCGAGGAGATCGTCGGCTCCCCCGCCGACGACTACGTCCGCGACTTCGTCCGGGACGTGCCGCGCGAGCAGGTCCTCACCGTCCGCCGCGCCATGCGCCCCGCCCATGACGCGGGCGAGGCCGCGACCGGCCCGGCGCTGTCCCCGGCCACGACCGTCGCCGACGCCATCGAGGCGGTGGCCCGTACGGGCCACTCCGCGCGGGTCGTCGACGCGGGCCGCTGCCTGGGCGTCGTCGACTCCACGAGCCTGCTGGGCGTCGTGGCGGGCCTGGACAAGGCGAAGGACGTCGGCAAGGACGTCGGCAAGGACATGGGCAAGGCGAAGAACGAGCAGGGCTTCCACACAGGGGGTTTCGAGGAGAAGACCGCGGCATGAGTACTGCCGGCACCACCACGGTCCCGTCCGCCCAGGGCGGGACCATCACCCCCCACACCCGTCTCCGGGCACTCTGGCAACGCCCCGCGGCCCGCAAACTGCTGCTGCTGGCGGCCGTCACCGCGGCCGTGGCGCCGTTCGCCGCCGCCCGCTGGGGCAGCGGAGCCTGGCCGCACGCCCTGACCGTCGACCTCGCCGGCCCGCTCGGCCGGGCCAACGACTGGATCATCGACAACCGCGACAGCCACTGGCTGTTCCTGTACTTCTTCGGCCACATCAGCAACGCGATCGTCATCTCGATCCGGGCCGTCTACGTGGTCCTGCTCGCCCTCGGCTGGGCGGGCGTGACGGCGGGCGCGACACTGCTGGCGTGGCGCTTGGCGGGCGTACGGGCGGGCGTCACGGCCCTGGCCTCGTTCGCGGTGTGCGGACTGCTGGGCATGTGGGTGCCCACGATGCGCACGCTGGCCCTGATGATCGTGGCCGTCGCGGCGTCCGTCGCCGTGGGCGCCCTGCTGGGCCTGGCGGCCGGTCTCTCGGACCGTACGTTCCGGGCCCTGCGCCCGGTCCTGGACACGATGCAGGCCCTGCCCGCCTTCGCGTACCTCCTGCCGGTCGTACTCGTCTTCGGCATCGGCGTGGCCCCGGCCGTCCTGGCCACCGTCGTCTACGCGGCACCCCCGATGGCCCGCCTCACGGCCCTGGGCCTGCGCGGCACGGACAAGGGCGTCCTGGAAGCCGTCGACTCCCTCGGCGCCACCGCCCGCCAGCGCCTGCTCACGGCCCGCCTGCCCCTGGCCCGCCGCGAACTCCTCCTGGGCGTCAACCAGAGCATCATGATGGCCCTGTCCATGGCCGTCATCGCCTCGGTCATCGGCGCGGACGGCCTCGGCGACCGCGTCTACCAGGCCCTGTCGACGGTAGACGTGGGCAGCGCCCTGACAGCGGGCATCCCGATCGTCCTGCTGGCGATAGTCCTGGACCGCTCTGTGGGCAATCGTTCCGCAGGGCGGAACGGGTGGGCACAGAGCAACCCACCGGGCCGCACCCGAACGGTCACCACGTGGGTGCTGGCCACGGCAGCGGTGGTGGCCCTGGGCCGCCTGGTCGGCACGTCCTGGCCGAGCCAGTGGACCGTGCCGATCGCCGCCCCGGTCAACACGGCCAAGGACTGGATGGTCGACCACCTCTACAGCGGAATCCCAGGAATCGGCGGCACCGCCGACGCCGCCGCCCACTACACCGCCTGGGTCCTGGACCCCCTCCGCAGCGGCCTCCAGGCCCTCCCCTGGTGGGGCGCCCTGACCCTCGTCGCGGCGCTGGCCTGGCTGATCGGCACCTGGCGCACCGCCCTCACCGCGACGGTATCGCTCGCCGCGATCGGCGTGCTGGGCCGCTGGGAGCCCGCCATGGACACCCTCTCCCAGGTGCTCGCGGCGGTCGTCGTCACCCTGGCCCTGGGCGTGCTGATCGCCGTCGCGGCAGCGCGCAGCGACCGGGTGGAGCGGCTGCTCCGCCCCGTCCTGGACGTGTTCCAGACCATGCCGCAGTTCGTCTACCTCATCCCGGTCGTCGCCCTCTTCGGCGTGGGCCGCGCCCCGGCCGCCGCGGCGGCGATCGTCTACGCGCTCCCCGCCGTCGTCCGCATCGTCGACCAGGGCCTGCGGCAGGTGGACCCGGCGGCCATGGAGTCCGCGCGCTCGCTGGGCGCGACGGGCGGGCAGCAGCTCCGCCAGGTGCAGTTCCCGCTGGCGAAACCGCAGCTGCTGCTGGCCGTGAACCAGGCGGTCGTCCTCGTCCTGTCCGTCGTCATCATCGGCGGCCTGGTGGGCGGTGGCGCGCTCGGCTACGAGGTCGTGTTCGGCCTGGCCCAGGGCGACCTGGCCACGGGCCTGATGGCCGGTACGGCCATCGCGTGCCTGGGACTGATGCTCGACCGGGTGACCCAGCCGGTGAAGGAGGCGAACTGACATGAAGCTGAAGCACAAGACACTGACGGTCGCCGCGACAGCGACCTTGCTGGCCGCCGCCACCGGTTGCGGCGCGGCGGACATGACCAAGCAGGCGTCCCCGTACGCCAACGCGGCGGGCGCGAAGACCGTGACCCTCTCCGTGCAGTCGTGGGTAGGCGCCCGCGCCAACGCGGCGGTGGCGCAGTACCTGCTGGAGCACGAGCTGGGCTACCGCGTGGACACCGTGCAGGTGGACGAGGTCCCGGCCTGGGACGCCCTCAGCCAGGGCCGCGTGGACGCGATCATGGAGGACTGGGGCCACCCGGACCAGGAGAAGCGCTACGTCCAGGACAAGAAGACGATCACGGCGGGCGGCGACCTCGGGGTCACCGGCCACATCGGCTGGTGGGTCCCCAAGTACTTCGCGGACGCCCACCCCGACGTTCTGGACTGGAAGAACCTCAACAAATACGCCTCGCAGCTGAAGACTTCCGAGAGCGGAGGGAAGGGCCAGCTCCTCGACGGCTCCCCGTCGTACGTCACCAACGACAAGGCGCTGGTGAAGAACCTGAAGCTGGACTACCAGGTCGTCTTCGCGGGGTCGGAGGCCGCGCAGATCACGCAGATCAAGCAGTTCGCGAAGGAGAAGAAGCCCTTCCTGACCTACTGGTACGAGCCCCAGTGGCTCTTCAACGAGGTCCCGATGGTCGAGGTGAAGCTCCCGGAGTACACGGACGCCTGCGCGGCCAAGGGCGCGAAGGACCCGTCGACGATCGACTGCGCGTACCCGACGACGTCCCTGAAGAAGTACCTCAACACGGACTTCGCGAACAAGGGCGGCAAGGCGGCCCGCTTCCTCAAGGAATTCCACTGGACGAAGGCCGACCAGAACGAGGTGGCCCAGATGATCGCCGAGGAGAAGCTGGCGCCGGAGGCGGCGGCGAAGAGGTGGGTGGACCGCCACCCGGACATGTGGAAGAAGTGGGTCAACTAGCCCCGCCGGCGTTTGAGGCGCGGGGTCTGGGGCGGAGCCCCAGGAAACGGTGAAAGGGCGGGACTGGGGCATCAACCCCCCGCCTCAACGCCCCCCAACCCGCAGGCGCACAATTCCCCCATGCCACCCCCCGCTCAACGCGCGACAACCCGCAAGGACCGCCGCGCGGCCGCCATCCACGCGGCCGCCGGCGTTGTCCTCGCGACAGCCGCCGCCATCCTGCTCCTCCTCGTCGCCCCCGCCAAGCACACCGAGGAGCGCGATTTCCTGGCGGCACCCATCTGCCCGGCCGCAGCGGCCGCCACGGGCGCACCCGCCGCCACGGCCGACTGCCTGCGGCCGGAGCCGTTCACGGTCGTCAAGGTCGTCCGCGACGAGATGAAGAGGACCCCCAGCTACGAGCTGCGCGTCGCCGACCGCGACGGGATGAGCGGGCTCGTCCCGCTCAAGGGGCAGCGCCCGGTCGTCGACGTAGTCAAGGCCGGTGACCAAGTAACGGCCTGGTACTGGAGGGGCGAGATCCGGGCGTTCGGCTTCCGCGGCAAGTGGCAGTACACCGACGCGGCCCCGACGGACGACTTCAGCCTCCCCGCCGCCATCGGCCTGGGGCTGGCGCCCTTCTCCCTCGCCTTCCTCTGGTCGGCGTACTGGCTGGCCCGCCGGTCGGACAGGTCGCCGCGGCTTGTGCCCTGGCAGACCTCGATCCCGTTCGTGGCGGCCCTCGGCATCGCGACGGCCGGGGCGCCGTTCGGCTACTTCATGAGCACGACGGCGGAGGCACTGCGCTGGACCGCCTCCATCGCCATGTCCATCGCGCTCGTCGCGGCCGCCGCGATGGTCCGCTGCGCCTTCCGGGACCGCCGGAAGGACACCGACACGGTCGAGATCGCACCGCTGGTCCCCACTCGGGAAGAGGTCTTCGCCGGTGCGATCAGCGGTGACGTCCCGTACAGCGAGAAGGGTTACCGCACGCTCGTCGCGAGCCCCGGCAGGCTCGTGTCGTCCCTCGATCCCGCCGGCCGTATGCTCCGCAAGGCCGTGCCGGGCACCCTGGTCGTGGAGCGCGTCCGCCCCGTCCACCGTACGGACCCCGTTCTGTACATGGACGGCGAGGCCCTGGTCGCGGAGTGCCGCGACGGCGAGAAGCAGGTGCTGATCACGGTGGGCGCCGAGCACATGGGCTGGGTGCTGGGGGCGCTGCTGCCGGACGGACCGGCGCCCGTCTCTTAGGACTCCTCCCGCAGCCCGGCGGCGATTTCCGCCACCGCCGCCATCGCCCGCCGGTGCAGCCCGCCCCCGAAGGTGACGCGGGCGGCGCCGAGGGCGCCGAGTTCGGTGGGGGAGGGTCCGCCGGGCTTGGCGAGGGCGTTGACCGGGATTCCGACGCGATCGGCGATCGGCGCGAGCAGCTCGGCGGGGGCGAGGATCGGGTAGACGCAGTCGGCGCCGGCCGCGGCGTACAGCAGCCCGCGTTCGACGGCGGGGGCGGCGCCCTCGACGCCCTTCAGGAACGTGTCGATACGGGCGTTGACGACGAGCCGTCCGTCCGCCTCGGCCACGACGGCGGCCAGCCAGTCGGCCTGCTCGCGCGGCTCCTTGAGCAGGCCGGTCCGCCGGTCGGTGTCCTCCAGGTTGCAGCCGACCACGCCGGTTTCGAGGAGGCGTTCGACGAGCTCGCGGGGCGGCAGCCCGTAGCCGTCCTCCACGTCGGCGGTGACGACCACTCCTTCGGCAGCGACGGCCCGCACGATCCGGCCCACCGCCGTCAGCATTTCCGCTGCCGGAGCTTCCCCGTCCGCGTATCCCAGCGCTGCCGAGACCCCCGCGCTCGGCGTCGCCAGGGCCCGGAAACCGGCATCGGCGAAGGCCCGGGCGCTGGCGGCGTCCCAGGGGCCGGGCAGCACGAGCGGACCGTCGGTGGCACTGCTGTGATGGCGGACCCGGAAGGCGGCCACTGCCGCCGTCGTCGCCGCGTCGTCGTTCGCTCTCATACGAACGACCGTAGGCGCGTGACAGGCGGGCGGAGTGGTCCACTTCCCCTTGAAGAACGTGGGCCACTCCGCCGTTCGGCCCCTATGAGGCCGGGGGATCAGCCGCCGTACGGGCGGGTGATGATCTCCATGAAGTGGCCCGCGGGGTCCGGGAAGTACACGCCCCGGCCACCGTCATTGGTGTTGATCTCCATCGGCCGCTGCTGACGCGGATCGGCCCAATAGGTGATCCCGGCTTCCTGGATGCGCGCGAACGCCGCGTCGAACTCCTCCTCGGAGATGAGGAAGGCGTAGTGCTGCGGCGCGACGGGCGCCCCGGGCGGAACGGGGGCGAAATCGAGAGTCACGCCGTTGGCGAGGACGACGGGGACGAACGGTCCCCACGGCTCACCGATTTCCAGCCCGAGGATGTGGGCGAAGAATTCCGCCGACTCGCGGTTGTCCTTGGCCGCGACGATGGTGTGGTTCAGCTGAACTGACAAGGTGTAAGTGCCTCCGAGGGCATCTCGGGCACCTCCACGCCTCACCCGGCCGGTGACCGACGCGCGATGCCGTGGCGCGAGCCTACCCAAGATCGAATCAGGGCTGGTAGGACCCGGGCTGGACGCGCGTCGAGACGCTGATGCGGTTCCAGGAGTTGATCACGATGATGGCGGCGATGAGGTGCGCCAGCTCCTCCTCGGAGAAGTGGCGCGCGGCGCGCTCGTAGACCTCGTCCGGGACGAAGCCGTCCGTGAGGACCGTGATGGCCTCGGTGAGGGCGAGGGCCGCCTGCTCCTTCTCGGTGTAGTAGCCGGTGGCCTCCTCCCAGGCGTTGAGGAGGTAGATGCGCGCCTCCGACTCGCCCGCCTTACGGGCGTCCTTGACGTGCATGTCGATGCAGAACGCGCAGTGGTTGAGCTGCGAGGCGCGGATCTTCACCAGCTCGCCGATGACCGGGTCCACGCCCTGGTTCGCGGCCTTCGAGAGGGCGAACATCGCCTTCCGGACCTCGGGGGCGTGCTTGTAGAAGTCCATGCGGGGGCCGTGCTGGTGGGCGCTTGTCTCGGGTGTCGTCGTCATGCCACCGACGCTACGCCAGGGATAGCCCAGCGGTATGGTCCATTCCCATGGAGAAAACGTGGGCCATTTCCGGGGTGGACCTCCACCTGGACCTTCCCCGCGCGGTCGCGGGAGCCGAGGCCGGAACGGGCATGGGCACGGGCACCGGCGCGGGGGAGCGCGGCGTGCGCGCCTCGCTCACCGACGCGCTGCGCGAAGCCGTACGCTCCGGGCGGCTGGCCCCCGGTACCCGGCTGCCCTCCTCCCGCTCCCTCGCCGCCGACCTCGGGCTCGCCCGCAACACCGTCGCCGACGCCTACGGCGAGCTCGTCGCGGAGGGCTGGCTCACCGCCCGGCAGGGCTCCGGCACCCGGGTGGCCGCCCGCACCGCGCCACCCCGCCCGGCCCCCGCCCACCGTCGCGCCACCCCGCCCCGCACCCCGCCGCCGCCCGTCCACGACCTGCGCCCCGGCCCCTGCGACGTGTCCTCCTTCCCCCGCGCCGCCTGGCTCTCCGCCGCCCGCCGCGCCATGGCCGCCGTCCCCCACGAGGCCTTCGGCTACAGCGACGGCCGGGGCCGCCCCGAGCTGCGCGAAGCCCTCGCCGGCTATCTGGCGCGGGCGCGCGGCGTCCGTACGACCCCCGAACGCATCGTGTTGTGCGCGGGCTTCAGCCAGGGGCTCGCCCTGCTGGGACGAGTGCTGCGGCAGCGCGGCGTGAAGTCGATGGGCGTCGAGTCGTACGGACTCTGGATCCACCACGACATCATCGAACGGGCCGGGATCCGGACGGCCCCGCTGACCGTGGACGGCCACGGCGCGCGGGTCGCCGAGCTGGACGACGAGGCGCGGCGGAACGTCCGTTCCGTTCTCCTCACCCCCGCCCACCAGTTCCCCACGGGCGTCCCCCTCCACCCCGACCGCCGCGCCGCCGTCGCCGACTGGGCCTCCCGCACGGGCGGCCTGATCGTCGAGGACGACTACGACGGCGAGTTCCGTTACGACCGCCAGCCCGTCGGCGCCCTCCAGGGCCTGGCCCCCGAGCACGTCGTCTACTGCGGCACCGCCAGCAAGTCCCTAGCCCCCGGCCTGCGCCTGGCCTGGCTCGTCCTCCCCGAACACCTCGTCGCCGACGTCGTGGACCTGCGACGCACCGGCGAATGGGGCATGGGCGTCCTCGATCAGCTCACCCTCGCCGAGTTCATCAACTCCGGTGGCTACGACCGTCACATCCGTGCCATGCGCCTCCACTATCGCCGCCGCCGCGACGACCTCGTCTCCGCCCTCGCCCGGCACGCGCCCCACATCCGCGTCACCGGCATCGCCGCCGGCCTCCACGCCGTCCTCGAACTCCCCCTGGGCACCGAGCACGCCACCGTCCAGGCCGCCGCCTGGCGGGGCCTGGCGGTGCAGGGCCTGAGCGCCTTCCGCCACGCGGCCGTGGACGAGTCCGCCCCCTCCCCGGTGCCGGACGGCCGCGACGGCCTGATCGTGGCCTATGGCACCCCCGCGAAGCACGCCTTCGCGGGAGCGCTGGAGACGCTCATCGACGTCCTGCCGGCGCTCTAGCCGTTCGTCGGGCGAGCACCGACATACCGCTTGGTCGCCCGTAGTCCGCACAGCACCATGCCGGCCACCGAAAAGCCGCAGAAGGCGAGCATGGCGGGTGGTCCGGTCCACCACCCCACGTCGGGGGGTTCCGAGAACAGCCCTCTGATCAGGGCGAGCCCGAACAATCCGAACGGGGGCAAGAACTGGGCCTGCAAGGTCTCCGCCGGGCCCGGCCGGCCCTGGAGCAGTCCCCGCCCGTTCCGCAGCATGGCCAGACCGAACCACGCCCCCAGGGAGGAGAACACGACTCCCAGCCAGCCGCCGAGCCAGCGGTTCTGCCCCGGCTCGGCGCCGAAGATCCACCACACCGTGTGCAGCGTGATCCAGACGCACCCGCCGCAGATGAACGCCCCGTAGAGCAGCCCTATGAGCCCGGCGGCCGTGGCCGTGGCCGGCCGGCTGCGGTGGGGCCGCTCATCGGGTCGGGACTCTGAAGACTCCATCGCGATGACTCCAACCGCCGGATGATGCGCCGAGGTTAATGAGGGCCTTGTGGGGGTGGGATCTCGACGGCCGAACGTAAACGTGTCATTGACGGCTGTGGCGAGGGTCGTTATCGCCTCGGGTCGATCAACTGCGGCGTTCAACCGCGCGCGTGATCGGGAAGCGTGCCGGATTTACGGCTTCCGCGTCAGGAAGGTAACAAGATCATTGTCATGCTCCCGTTCGCTGCGCTGTGATCTGCGGCGGAGACCGCCGGGAGTCGGCAATCTCCGGATGACCGAAAGGAACACGAGCGTGTACAAGCGCTTCACGGCCGCGGCGACTGTCTCGGGCCTCGCGGCCGCACTCGTCATGGCGGCCTCGCCGGCCAACGCGGCTCCGGCTGCCGACACCAAGTCCGTGGTGGCCAAGCAGGACCAGGCGGCCGCTTCGGCGCCCGCCGCCCCGTTCGGCGGCACGACGACCAACTTCTGCGCCCGGCTCAGGGTGAACGGTCAGAACAAGAGCTGGGAGATGCACTACGACAAGGTCGACCACTCCTTCGCGGTCTGGGCTCCCGGCATCAACCGGACCGTCTACTGCAAGGACCCGTCGTTCAACAACTACGACTGCCTGGCCGCCACCGAAGGGCTGGTCTTCACGCTCATCGGTGGCGGTGTCGCCTGGCGCGCCGCTCTCTCGCTGGCCGGTGGCGGGGCGCTGAGCGCAGCGGCGATCTGGCAGTCCTGCTGAGAGGTGACGCGGGCAGCCACGCCTGCCTCACCCAGCGGAAATCCGCGTGTTCAGCAGCACTGCATGGTGAACATCGCTTGATCGAAGCGGCCGGCGGCCAGGTCCTCGGGGCGTATGAGCCAGTAGAGGGCGCCGCAGTCGCCCCACATCATGTCGGCGGCGTCGTCGGTGTCGATCTGGGCGAGGAGCGTCCAGCGCCCGGCCTCCTCGGTGACGCGCGGGTCGCTCCAGGGGATGTCGCCGCCGTCGCGGTTGAGGAAACCGTGGGCGATCTCGTACTCCACGGGGTTCTGGACGGGGTTGGCATGGCCGCCGACGAGATGGTCGGCGTCCCGCTCCAGATCCCACAGCGCCTCGACGAACGCCTCGGCCTCTGCCGGGTGACCGTTGCCGTCCTTGACGACACCGTCGCGGTACAGAGCCGAGACGAAGTCCGGGTGCCAGGAGTCGGGCGCGGTCCACTCCACGCGGGCCGTCAGCGGCACCTCCTGGTACGGCTCGAACTCCACGTCCTCGTCGTCGACGACGGGCCACGCACGCTCGGCCACCTCGACGCCGGCCGGGACGTGGACGACCCGGGCGCCCGCCCACGTCTCCGGCTCCTTGGGCCAGACCAGCGCGTCGCCGTCGTCGATCTGCCCGTCGAAGTAGAAGAACGACAGCGTCCCGTCGGCGGGCAGCGCTATGTCCAGCGCGTCCTTGGGCAGCGCGGCACAGTCGACGGACGCGATGAACGACAGCGGCCCGTGCCCCTCCCACACCGGCCACGCCATGTCCTCCGGCAGCTCGGGCAGCCCGCCCAGCCGCCCGACCACCACGTCCTCCGCCCCCGGCTCCGGGGTCGCCACCAGCCGCGCGGCCGGGCGCAGAAGGGAAATCCAGCGCTCGGCGAGGTCGGCGGGCAGAAGCGTCCGGGCGAGGTCGTGCAGCGTGCTCTCAGTCATGTGGACGATGATGCACGACCCCACTGACAATCACGTCTGAGCTGCGAGGATGTCCCGGATCGCGGCCATGCCGCGTCTGGTGGCGGCGATGGCGCCGGAGGCGTCGTCAGCGGCCGCCTCCGTGCGGCACTGGCGGCACGCCGCCTCATTTGTGACCGGGCGAAACACGCGTCCGCAGCCGCCCGCGCAGGAGCGCAGGGGATTCGGTGGGGGCGTCGGCTCGGGCGCCGGGTCCGGCATCTTGCGCGTGAGCCGGTCGCGCGTCAGCCCGGCGGGGGACCGGACGACGTCCGGGAGCCCGGACGTCAGCGCTTCTCGCAGCTCGGCGAGGGTCGCCCCTCTGGCCAGCCACTCCGTCGCGAGCGGCGCGAGCGCGCGAATGTCCCGCCCGGAGAGGCGGAGCCTCCGTTCGGAGCGAGTGACGGAGGTCAGGGCGTCCGCGCCGCGATCGGTTGGCGGGAGGGGAGGGTTGGGGGTCTCCTCCCCGGTGTTTCCCTGGGGATGACCGACGGCTTGGTCGGCCGGACGACCGGGGGCCGGAGGAGCGGCCGTCGGCGGGCACTGCTCGTCCCGGATGGCCAGCGCCTCGGCCGTCGTCAGCGGGACATTCGATACGAGCTGTGTCGTGGACCAGCGTCCTCGGGGCCCGGAGAGCTTCCACTCGTGGACGTATCCCTCGGCGAGCAGTTCGCGCTTGGCGCGGCCGAAGGCGGTCTTCCTGATCCCGGCGCGCCGGGCGGACTCGGAGAGGGACTCGTCGACGCCTTCGGGAAGCGAAAGCTGCCATAGGAGGAGGCACTTGGCGTCGGAGGAGAGGCGGGGATGGCGGATGATCTCGTTGGAGATCTGGGTGTAGAAGCGCGTGGGCGCGATAACATGCCGGAACATCTTGAGGGAGGCCTTTTCCCTTGAAGGTGTAGACCCCCGGATTGGTGTTGCGAGCACCGCCGGGGGTCGATTCGTATGCGCCGAAACGTACTCCACGGGGGCGTGCCGAAGGGCACGTTCCGGTGCTCCAACACCCGTACGGTTACTAATGGGTCAGCCGTGCGATACGCGCTGATGGACGCCCATGGCGGTGGCCATCGCCATGGCCATGCCCTGGTTTCCGTCGCGCACGGCCATGGCTCGGCTCCGCTTGATGGTCCGGCACTCCTCGCAGGACGGCGGAGGGCCCGCGTAGGCGGTCAGCGCGGCGGTGAGGAGCTGAGCCTCGTAGCCGGTGAGCGCGTCGTCGATGACGATGAACATCTGTCCGTCGGAAGGTCCGTGGGGAACGACCTGGACCGTACAGCCGTGAGCTTTGAATGCGTCGGAAAGCTCGCGTGCCGTGCGCGCGGCGGCGTGACGGATGTTGTCGTATGGCATGGGTGGGCTACCTCGGTCGTGGTCTGTTGCTCCGGTTCCGGTTCTCAGCATCGGGGCGTAGGGCTACGCTCACCAGGGGTAACGGCTTTCGGTACGACAAGACGAAAACGGGTGGTCGCCTCCATGCCTGCGCCCAAGGAACTCGACCCGTCCAGCTCCCTACCGGCCTTGTACGGAACGAAGTTGCGCAAGCTTCGTGTGCGGGCTGGTTGGACGCAGAAGGAATTGGCGGAGAAGGTCTTTCTCTCCCATAGCCGTATCGCTCAGTTCGAGCTGGCAAAGGAGACGCCGGCGGAGGAGGTGTCAGCGATGCTCGATGCGCTCCTGGGAGCGGATGGTGACTTGCACGACCTTTGGGCGCACTTGCAGCGACTGCCACCGTCGGACGCGTTCCGTAAATACAAGGAGTACGAGGCCAAGGCCACCGCGATCCATCAATATCAAGCGCATTGCGTGCCAGGGCTGCTCCAGACGGAGGCGTACGCGCGCGAGGTGATGATCCACGCCCTGCCGTGGGCTTCTGAGGAAGAAATCGACGAATGGGTGGCTGTCCGAATGGCCCGGAGCGGTGTGCTCAGGAAGGAAGCTCCACCGCTGCTGTGGGTCGTGTTGGACGAGGCGGTGATTCGTCGGCTGGTCGGAGGGCCATCGGTCATGCGCGCGCAGATGGCCCACCTGCTGAAGATGTCCAAGGAGCCCCGCATCGAAATCCAGGTGCTGCCGTATGCGGCAGGCAGTCATGCGGCCATGGGCGGGTCGCTGACAGTCCTGTCCTTCGACAACGCCCCGGATTTCGTGTATCTCGAAGGCGGGACCGCCCTGACTGACATGGTCAGGGATCGCAAGGCGGTAGCCCGCCACTCCCACCGATATGACCTAGTACATGCGTTGGCGCTGCCACCAGCCGAGTCCAGAAGGTGGATCGAGAAGGCGATGGAGGAATTCAGCACATGGGACTCGAACTGAGTGAGGCGACTTGGCGCAAGTCGACGTACAGCGCCGCGCATGAGGAATGCCTGGAGGTCGCCGACCTCATACCCGGCGACCTCATACCCGTCCGCGACAGCAAAGTCCCCACAGGGCCCGCCCTGTTCCTCCCGGCCGGGGCCTGGGCCACGTTCGTACGTGCCGTCAAGGCGGACGCGGCCTGAAGTCAGGCTCAGGCGGTGTGCGGGGTGAACGCCACGCGCGTGTCCTCGACGTCGACGGAGACATCCAGCTTCGCGTCGAGCGCGGCAGCAAGAACGCGGAGGAGCGGGAACGTCGGCGCCGTGCCGCCGCCTTCGATCCGTTCGATGTCCGCGAGGGATATCCCGGTCCGTTCGGCCAGGGTGCCCTGGTCGATCTCCAGGGCCATCCGGCGGTCGTAGACCGCCTGGCCCAGAGCGATGGCGGCGCCCGCCTCGACGTACGCCGGATCGGCCCGGTGTGCTTCCGGAATCTTCCATGAGGTGTGGTGCCCCGCGCTCACAGTGACTCCTGACTGCTCCACCGCCGGGACGTTAGGGGCAGAGCCCGCGCTCGCTGATGGAATCACGCGGCGATCGCCTGATCGGGTGACTCGGGTCGGCGCCCCCGGGCACCGGATTCGTAAGCGCGATCGATCACTCCGCGCCGTAATCGCCTTGGCGACATCCCGCCCTAGGCGGCGCCCGGACGCGCCGCAAGGGTGGAGGGCGTGCGCCGGCGGCGGTCTGCCGTCGGTGGAAGTGGACCGTGAGAGAAGGGACGTCTCGCCCATGCCTCCGATCCCGATCAGGCCTGGCATCTACAAGATCCACGCGCACATCATCGGTGCGTCCTCCCTGGTGACGGCCACGGAGCACGCCGTGAAGCACGGCGCGCCCGTGATCGTCGACCGGCTGAACCCGCTCCCGATCGAGCAGGAGTGGATCATCGAGCCCGCCGAGCCCGTACCCGGCTCGCCGTATGTGATCCGCCTCGCCAGCCACGACACCGCCGGTCTGGTGATCGCCGAAGACAAGCTCTTCGTCAACAACGTGTCCCGCGCCGAGCTGGCGAAGTTCACGTTCGAAGGCGTGCTCGGCGGCGTCAAGATCCTCAACGAGAAGGGCCTCGCCCTGCGGGCGGGTCACCGTGGTGCCCAGATCGAAGTCGTGCCGCCGAAGCCGGAGTTCCAGGAGACCTGGACCCTGGAGCACGCGCGCGGGATCGACCAGGACTAGCCACTGGCCACACCCCAGGCGTGGGGCGGGGCGATCGGCGGCCTTACGGCCGACCGGTCGCCCCGCTGTCGTTGCCGACGACATGGCAGCGCCTACCCCACCCGCCTCGGCCTCACACCTGCTGAATCCGTCCGCCGGAAGGGCAACGGTCACTCCTCCGCCGGTGCCTCCCCGAACCGCGCCAGCGCCAGCGCGCCCGCCACCGCCAGCGCGAAGCCCGTCACGGCGAGCGGCAGCAAGCCCTCCCGTGTGCGGTCGCCGAGCCAGGCGACGCCCACCCAGGACGGGCCGAGGGTCTCGCCGATGACCATGCCCGCCGTCGCGGCCGTGACCGAGCCGCGCTGCAACGCGGACGTCAGGAGCAGGAACGCCGCTCCGCCGCCGATCAGCAAGGCATAAGCAGCGGGGTTGGTCAGGACGGCGGAGGGCGCGAAGTCGTCGATCAGACGCACCGAGACCTCGACGACGCCGAAGCCGAAGCCCGCGCCCAGGCCCAGGGCCGCCGCCCTCGCCCGTCCCCGGGCCCGGCCCGCCGCCGCGCCGAAGGCGAGGACGCCCACCGCCGCGACCAGGACACCGACGCGTAGCGCGGTGTCGCCCGTACCCGTGCCCTCCGCGCCGGAGGACAGGCCCAGCATCGCCAGCCCGCCGCACACCACCAGTACCGCTGCCCACTCCATGCCGCTGAGCCGCACGCGCAGCACGCGTGAGGCCGTGACGGCGGTGACGGCCAGGCTCGCGGCGAGGGCGGCGCTCACCGCGTAGATGGGCAGGGTGCGGAGGGCGACGAGCTCCAGCAGGAAGCCCACGCCGTCCAGGGCGAGCCCGGCGAGGTAGCGCCACTGACGCAACGCCCGCATCAGGAGCATCGGATCGACGCCGGAGCCCGTGCCGGGCGCGGTGGCCCGGGTCGCTACGGCCTGGAGGACGGACGCGGTGCCGAAGCAGACCGCCGTGCCGAGTGCGCAGAGCATGCCGAGGATCACGTCTCCGACTGTAGGGCGAGGGAGTCTCCCGGAGCCTGGGCCTGGACCCTAAAGTCGACTCGTGCTTTCACTGGTCGTGGCGCCCTGGCGGCGCGCTCCCGTCGTCGAGCGGAACCCGGACGTGCCGCATGACGCGGCGAGCACGATGAAGGTGGCCGTGCTCGCGGCGCTCCACCGCGGCGGGGCCGACCTGGACAGGCGGATTCCGGTCGTCAATCGTTTCGTCTCTGTGACGGGAACCGCCTCTTTCGCCAACGAGCGGTCCTACGACAGCGACGACGAGCCATGGGAACTGCTCGGCGGCACCGCGTCGTTGCGCTGGCTCGCCGGGCGGATGGTGACGCACTCCTCCAACCTGGCCACCAATCTCTGCCTCGCCGAGGCCGGCCGCGAGGCCGTGGCCCGCGTGTGGGAGCGGGCGGGGGCGCGCGGCAGCGATACGCCGCGCGGAATCGAGGACGCGCCGGGGCGCGCGGCGGGTGTGCGCAACCTGGCCACGGCGGGGGATCTGGTCCGGCTGCTGGAGTCGCTGGAGCCGGAGCTGCTCGCCCTGCTGGAGGGCAATGTCCACCGTGTGGACCTGGCGGCGGGGCTGCCGCCGGGGACCCGGCTGGCGGGGAAGAACGGCTGGTTCCCCGGGGTGCGGCACAGCGCCGCTGTCGTCCACCCGCCCGACGCCGGGCCGTACACGATCGCCGTCTGCTACACCGGGCCCCTCGCCAATGGGGAGGATGTCGACGACCCCGCCGCCCGTCTGCTGGCACGGATCTCCGCACGGGTCTGGGAGGCCCGGCACACCCTCGCGAAATGATCTTCCGTACCCCGGTTTAGGGTGGACGGACTTTCGAACTGTTCACGCGACGGGGGCGTCAGCGCATGGAGAAGAAAACGCGACGGCGTTTGCGGTCCAGCACGGTCATATTGGGCGGAATGGGCGTGCTCGCCACCGCCCTCACCTCCTGCGGATCCGAACCGGACAAACGCTGCGTCGACCGCAACAGCTACGAGGCGGGGAAGGGCTACAAGGTCCTCGACTCGAAGTCCTGCAAGAAGAGCGGTGGCAGCGGCGGTCACGCCGCCGGCACCTGGTACTACAACTCCGGCGATTCCGGCAGTCGCGCCAAGACCGGAACGTTCGACAAGAGCAAGGCCGTTTCCCGGGGCGGATTCGGCTGTTCCTCCTCCAAGGACCATTCCGGTTCGAGCGGCGGCTGATCCTGGGACATGCGCCGCCATCGCACCACCCCTCGCCCCGGCTGGCAGAACACCGTCGAGGAACAGGGCCTGATCTATCCGCTCACCCGCGAGCCGGACGGCTCCCTGCGGCCGTACTGGGACGAGAGCGCGTACTACTCCTTCACGCTGCCCGAGATCGAGGCACTGGAGGACGTCGTCGAGGAGCTCCACACGATGTGCCTGGCCGCGGCCGCGCACATCGTGGAACGCGACCGCTTCGCCGACCTGGGCCTCACCGACCCCCGGCTCATGGCCCTGATCGGCGAGTCCTGGCACCGGCGCGATGAACTCCCCTCCCTCTACGGGCGCTTCGACCTCCGTTACGACGGGCGCGGCGGCCCCGCGAAGATGCTGGAGTACAACGCCGACACCCCGACGTCCCTCGTGGAGGCGGCCGGTCCGCAGTGGTTCTGGATGGAGGAACGCTTCGCCGGCGTTCCCGACGCCGACCAGTGGAATTCCCTCCACGAACGGCTCGTCGACACCTGGCGCCGCCAGGCGGGCCTGCTGCCGCCCGGCGCGCCCGTGCATTTCGCGCATTCCATCGGCGATGAATTGGGCGAGGACCTGATGACCGTCGCCTATCTCCGTGAGACGGCGGAACAGGCGGGCATCGCGACGGACGTCATCTCCATGGAGGACATCGGCTGGGACGGCCTCTCCGGCCGTTTCGTCGACAAGAAACTCCGTTTCATCCGGGCCTGTTTCAAGCTCTACCCCTGGGAATGGCTGGCGGAGGACGACTTCGGCCCGCACGTGCTCGACACGCTCGACAACGGCGGCGGTACGGGTTCCACGCTGTGGATCGAACCGGCGTGGAAGATGCTGCTGTCGAACAAGGCACTGCTGGCCGTGCTCTGGGAACTCTTTCCCGGGCACCCGAATCTGCTGCCCGCCTATCTGGACGGCCCCCGGGAACTCGCGCGCGAAGGCGGCTGGGCCGCCAAGCCGCTCTTCGGGCGAGAGGGCGCGGGCGTCACCCTCCACCCGGCCGGGGAGGCGGTCGGGGAGACGGCCGGGGAGGCCCCCGCGACCCGGGACGAACCCTGCTGCTACCAGGAACTCGCCCCGCTCCCCGACTTCGACGGCAACCACGTGGTGCTGGGCGCCTGGGTGGTCGACGGCGAGCCCGCCGGTCTGGGCATCCGGGAGTCGTCGGGCCTGGTCACGGACGGGTACGCCCGCTTCGTCCCCCACGTGATCCTCCCGGAGGGGTGACCGCACCGCCCCCACCGGGCCGGCGCGTCGCCTCCACCAGCCACCCCGAAAGTTCCCGCCCGCCCGGCAGCCACCGCCCCAACTCCTCGCCCACCTCGGCGAACGACCGCACCCCGGCCCGCCACCCGAACCCAGCGAGCAGCGCCCCGGGGTCGTCCGTCCCGTACCGCCACGGCGCGCCCCACTCCGCCATCAGCCGCAGCAGCGGGCGGGCCTCGGGGGCGGAGAGGAACGCGGCGGGCACGAAGTCGGTCAGGAGCCGGCTGCCCGGCGCGGACAGGGCCGAGATCCGGTCGAGGAGCGCGAGCACGTCCGGCTCCGCCAGGTACTGGTTCAGCCCTTCCGCCAGCCAGCACGTCGGCCCGTCGGCCGCCCGGAACCCCGCGTCGGCCAGGGCCTCGCCCCAGTCGGCCGCCGCGAGGTCGACACCCACGCCGACCCGCCGGCACGTCGGCCTGACAGCGCCGCCCAACAGCCGTTCCTTGCGGGCCAGGACCTCCGGCCGGTCCAGCTCGTAGACCGTCACATCGCCGGACAGCCCCAGCCGGTACGCCCGGGTGTCCATCCCCGCCGCGACGATCACGAGCCGGTGGGGACCCCCGTACCCCACCGCGCTCTTGACCGCCTCGTCGAAGAACCGCGTCCGGACCGAGAGCAGCGGCGTGTCGCCGAAGTCGTCCAGCAGGGCCATGCCCGGAGGCCCGGCCAGGGCCGCGGCGAACGGGTCGCGGAAGAGAGCGTCCGCCCTGGCCGATTCACGGGCCCGCTGCGCCGCGGTGAGCAGCGCCGTGCGCGCGACGGGATCGAGTTCGTCGTGTTGCTTCATGCCGACGACCCTCCCCGGCATCGATACCCCTCGTCTTCAACTGCCCGCACCGTGACGGAATCCGACATCCGATACCGTCTTCCGGTGGAATCCGTCATACGCGATCTCGACCTCCTCGACCGGCAGTTGGCCCACGCCCTCCAGATCGACGGACGCGCCTCCTTCAGCCGCATCGCCGCCGTCCTAGGCACCTCGGACCGTACGGTCGCCCGCCGTTACCACCGGCTGCGCGTGGACGGCGCGCTGCGCGTCGTCGGGCTGCCGGAGGCCCGGAGCCTCGGACTGGTCGACTGGGGCGTACGGATCCAGTGCACGCCCGACGCCTCGGCCGCGATCGCCGCCACGCTGGCGGAACGCGCGGACACCTCATGGGTGGGGCTCGCCTCCGGCGGCACGGAGATCACCTGTATCACCCGCGCCCAGGGCGGCTCGGGACCCGGGAGCCTGCTGCTGTCCAAGCTGCCCAGGACACCGCGGATCACCGGAGTGACCGCCCACTGCTTCCTGCGCCCGGTCGCCGGTACGGCCGGGTGGCCGGGACGTACCGACGCGCTCGACGCGCGGCAGGTCGCGGAGCTGTCCCCTCCGGTGCCCGCCGTGAACCCGGCCCGGTGGGAACCCACCGCCGCCGACCACCGCCTCCTGGACGTCCTCGCCCAGGACGGCCGTGCCGCCGTGCCCGAACTGGCCGCCGCCACCGGCTGGTCGGAGTCCACCGTCCGGCGCCGGATCGAGGAGCTCCGGGCCACCGGGGTGCTGTACTTCGACGTCGACATCGACCCGGCGCTCTACGGGTTCGCCTGCGAGGCCGTGCTGTGGCTGAGCGTCGCCCCGGCCGAGCTCGGCACCGTCGGCGCGGCCCTCGACGGGCACGCCGAGGTCGCGTACGCCGCGGCCGTCACCGGGCCGAGCAACATGATGGCGATCGTCGTCGTCAAGGACGCCGACGCGCTCTACGACTACCTCGCCGTCCGCGTCGGCGCCCTGCCCGGTGTGCGGGGCGCGGAGACCGCGCTCGTCACCCGGCACGTCAAGCGCGCGGGGGCGCTGCTCGGCCCGCGTCGGCACCTCAGCCCGTCAGCACCTCCCGCAGCCGCTCCAGCCCCCAGTCCAGGTCCTCCTTGCTGATGACCAGCGGCGGGGCGATGCGGATCGTCGCGCCGTGGGTGTCCTTGACGAGCACCCCGCGCGCCATCAGCCGCTCCGAGACCTCGCGGCCCGTGCCGATCTCCGGGGCGATGTCGACGCCCGCCCACAGGCCCCGGCCGCGGACGGCCGTGACGGCCGGGCCGCCCGCCAGGAGGCCGAGTTCGTGGTGGAGGTGGTCGCCGAGGCGGGCCGCGCGTTCCTGGTACTCGCCGGAGCGGAGGATCGCGATGACCTCCAGGGCCACCGCGCACGCCAGCGGATTCCCCCCGAAGGTGGAACCGTGTTCGCCCGGCTTGTGGACGCCCAGCACCTCGCGCGAGGAGACGACCGCCGAGACCGGCACCACGCCGCCGCCGAGCGCCTTGCCCAGGATGTAGACGTCCGGGACGACGTCCTCGTGCTCGCAGGCGAACGTCCGGCCCGTTCTGCCCAGCCCGGACTGGATCTCGTCCGCCATGAAGAGGACGTTCCGCTCCCGCGTGACCCGGCGGACGCCCGCCAGATAGCCGGCCGGGGGCACCAGGACGCCCGCCTCGCCCTGGATGGGCTCCAGGAGCACGGCCACGGTGTGCTCGTCGACGGCGGCCTCCAGCGCCGCCAGGTCGCCGTACGGGACGATCTCGAAGCCCGGCGTGTACGGACCGTAGTCCGCCCGGGCCTCCTCGTCCGTGGAGAAGCTGATGATCGTGGTCGTACGGCCGTGGAAGTTGTTGTCCGCCACGACGATCTTCGCCTTGCCGTCGGGGACGCCCTTGACGCGGTAGCCCCACTTGCGGGCGGTCTTCACGGCCGTCTCCACGGCCTCCGCGCCCGTGTTCATGGGCAGGACCATCTCCATCCCGCACAGCTCCGCGAGCTCGGTACAGAACTCGCCGAAGCGGTCGTGGTGGAAGGCCCGGGAGGTCAGGGTCACCCTGTCGAGCTGCTCCTTGGCCGCGTTGATCAGTCGTCGGTGGCCGTGGCCGAAGTTCAGCGCCGAGTATCCGGCGAGCATGTCGAGATAGCGGCGGCCCTCGACGTCGGTCATCCAGGCGCCCTGCGCGGTCGCGACGACGACCGGCAGCGGATGGTAGTTGTGCGCGCTGTACTTCTCGGCGGCGGCGATGCTGCGTTCCGTGGCGGTCACCATGTGCTCCGTTCCACTCCGGGGCTGATGCTGACGCCTTTGTACACCCGCCGTACACCCTCGGTGGGCGCGGTTTTCCACAGCTGAACCGAGTCCGCTCCCGCACCTGAGAGAATGTTGTGCATGGCCCTTGATCGTCCGCGCGCTCTCTCCGGTATCCAGCCCACCGCAGGCTCGTTCCACCTCGGGAACTACCTCGGTGCGGTCCGTCAGTACGTGGCTCTGCAGGAGTCCCACGACGCCTTCTACATGGTCGTCGACCTCCATGCGATCACCGTGCCGCAGGACCCCAAGGAGCTGCGGGCCAATACCCGTGTCGCGGCCGCCCAGCTGCTGGCCGCCGGGCTGGACCCGGAGCGCTGCACGCTGTTCGTGCAGAGCCACGTCCCGGAGCACGCGCAGCTCGGCTGGGTGATGAACTGCCTGACCGGCTTCGGCGAGGCCTCGCGCATGACGCAGTTCAAGGACAAGTCCGCCAAGCAGGGCGCCGGCGCCACCACGGTCGGCCTGTTCACGTACCCGATCCTCCAGGTCGCCGACATCCTCCTCTACCAGGCGGACTCGGTGCCGGTGGGCGAGGACCAGCGCCAGCACATCGAGCTCACGCGCGACCTGGCCGAGCGTTTCAACGGCCGCTTCGGCGACACCTTCACCCTCCCGTCGGCGCACATCGTCCGCGAGACGGCGAAGATCTACGACCTTCAGGACCCGTCGGCGAAGATGAGCAAGTCGACGGCCAACCCCAAGGGCCTGATCAACCTGCTCGACGAGCCCAAGGTCTCGGCGAAGAAGATCAAGAGCGCGGTCACCGACACCGACACGGTCATCCGCTTCGACGCCGAGAAGAAGCCGGGCGTCAGCAATCTCCTCACGATCTACGCCACGCTCACCGGCACCACCATCGCCGAGCTGGAGCGGAAGTACGAGGGCAAGGGCTACGGCGCGCTCAAGACCGACCTCGCCGAGGTCATGGTGGAGTGGGTCACCCCCTTCCGCGCCCGTACCCAGGAGTACCTGGACGACCCGGCCGAGCTGGACGCGGTGCTGGCCAAGGGCGCGGAGAAGGCCCGGGCCGTCGCGGCGGACACCCTGGCCCGGGCGTACGACCGGGTGGGCTTCCTGCCCGCCAAGCACTGACCGGTCGCGTTTCGGCGGCCCCGCCGGCCGCTGAGCCATCCGGATACGGTTCACCGGCGTCCGCGCACGTCGGGCCCCTGATCCCGGGCGGGCGGGACCAGGAGATCTGGCAGTGGGAGCGGCGCAGCCGTCACACTGACCACGGGGACGTACAGGCGCCAGGAGGGAGAACGCAGTGGGGACCGTAACGCTCGGCGTTTCGATCGCGGTCCCGGAGCCGTACGGCAGCTTCCTCCAGAAGCGCCGCGAGGGCTTCGGCGACCCGCACGCCCACGGCATTCCCACGCACGTCACCCTGCTGCCGCCCACCGAGGTGGAGGTCTCGTCGCTCCCCGCGATCGAACGGCACCTCGCCGAGGTCGCGGCGGCGGGGCGCCCCTTCCGGATGCGGCTGTCGGGGACGGGCACGTTCCGGCCGCTCTCGCCGGTCGTCTATGTGAACGTGGTCGAGGGCTCGGCCGCCTGCGCATGGCTCCAGAAGCGGGTGCGGGACGCGTCGGGCCCGGTCGCGCGGGAGCTCCAGTTCCCGTACCACCCGCATGTCACCGTGGCCCACGGCATCGCCGAGGAGGCCATGGACCGGGCCTTCGCGGAGCTCGCGGACTACGAGGCGGAGTGGACGATCGAGGGCTTCGCCCTCTACGAGCAGGGAGAGGACGGTATCTGGCGCCTCGAGCGCGACTTTCCCTTTGGGACCGACGGCGTGGCCGACGATGTGACCCCGGCGGTGCCCCGGCAGGAAGGCACGGGTATCCGTAGCTCATGGACTGGCTCACCCGGCTGCCCCTGATCGGCCCCCTCGTCGCGAAGGCGATGCGTACGCACGCCTGGCGCGCGTACGCCACCCTCGATCGTGTGAAGTGGACGCGGCTCGCCGCCGCGATCACCTTCTCGAGTTTCGTCGCGCTCTTCCCCCTGCTCACCCTCGGCGCGGCCGTGGCCGCCGCCGTGCTCAGCGACGGGCAGACCAAGGACCTGGAGCGGCGGATCGCCGAGCAGGTGCCCTCCGGGGCTCTCGACATCAGCACGTTCACCGACAACGCCGGCACGGTCGGCCTCGTCGCGGGCGCCCTGCTGCTGTTCACCGGCGTCAGCTGGGTCGGTCAGCTGCGGGAGTGCCTGCGGGTGGTGTGGGAGCTGGAGGAGGACCCCGGGAACATCCTGCTCCTCAAGGTCAAGGACGGCGCCCTGCTGCTGGGCCTCGGCGGGGTCTTCCTGCTGTCGGCGGGCTGCTCGGCCTTCGCGTCGGCCGCGGTCGGCTGGGTCGTGGAGCGGGCCGGGCTGGAGGGCGTCGGCGGGCTGCTGACGGCCCTCGGTTTCTGCATCGCCGTCCTCGCGGACTTCCTGCTGATGCTCTACGTCCTGTCACGGCTGCCCGGCGTCCAGCCCGAGCGGCGCCGGCTGGTCACCGGCGCGCTGCTCGGGGCGGTGGGCTTCGAGCTGCTCAAGCTGGTGCTGAGCGGCTATCTGCGGGGCGTGGCGGCCAGGAGCATGTACGGCGCGTTCGGCACCCCGATCGCCCTACTGCTGTGGATCAACTTCACGGCGAAGCTCACGCTCTACTGTGCCGCGTGGACCGCCACGGACGACGCGGCCACGCGGCACGGAGAGAAGCGCTCGCCGGCTACTCCTTCGGCGGGTTCTTAGGCTGCGGCGGGGCCGCGTGACCGCCCGCGCGGCGTCGCGCCCGCTCCGGCAGCGGATGCCTGCGGTTGACGACGAACCCGGCCACGGCCAGCACCGCCAGCGCCCCGCCCGTCAGGCCGACGGCCGTCCACATGCCGTCGCCGCCGCCCGTGACGGCGGCCTGGGCGCCCTGCGGGGACTGCCCGCCCGTAGCGCCCTTGTCGGCGGGGAAGCCGCCCTTCGGCGGGACGAGCACGCCCACCGGCTTGACGTGGCCGGCCGCCTCGAAGCCCCAGTCGAGGAGCAACTGGGTCTCCTTGTAGACCTGGTTGCGCTCCTTGGTCTCCGGGTTCATCACGGTGACCAGCAGCTTCTTGCCGTCGTGCTGGGCGACGCCGGTGAAGGTGTTGCCGGCGTTGGTGGTGGAGCCGTTCTTCACCCCCGCCATGCCCTTGTAGGCCGGCACCCCGTCCTGGCCGGTGAGGAGCCGGTTGGTGTTGACGATCTCCTTCGTCTTCCCCGGGTGGTCCTCGTCGGGGAACTGCGTCCGGGCCGTCGAGCAGTACTCGCGGAAGTCGGCCTTCTGGAGGCCGGAGCGGGCGAACAGCGTCAGGTCGTAGGCGCTGGAGACCTGCCCCTCGGCGTCGTAGCCGTCGGGCGTGATCACATGGGTGTCGTTGGCCTGGAGCTCGTCGGCGTGCTCCTGCATGTCCCGGACGGTCTTGGCCACGCCGCCGTTCATCGCGGACAGCACGTGCACGGCGTCGTTGCCGGAGCGCAGGAAGACGCCCATCCACATGTCGTGGACGGAGTAGCTCAGCCCCTCCTTCATCCCGACCTGGCTGCTGCCCTCGCCCATGCCCTCCATGTCGGACGGCCTGACCTCGTGCTTCTTGTCCTTGGGGAACTTCGGCAGCACCGTGTCGGCGAAGAGCATCTTCAGCGTGGAGGCGGGCGGGAGCTGCCAGTGGGCGTTGTTGGCGGCGAGGATGTCACCGGTCTCGGCGTCCGCGACGAGCCACGAGTTCCCGCTGAGCTCCCGGGGCAGCTCGGGCGCGCCGGGGCCCAGCTGGACCTGCGGGCCGGGCCGGCCCAGGAGCTCGCCGCCCACCGTCGACATCTTGGCGGGCGGCAGCCGCTTCGGCGGGGGCTTGGCCTTGCCGTCGGCGGGCTTGCCGGGGGTCGCCGAGGCGCCGGGCGTCGCCGGGGCACCGGGGGAGCCCGCCGGCGAGCCGCTGGGGCCCGGGGCGGGAACGGCGAGGGCGGGGGCGGCGGCCGCCAGCGGGAGCAACAGCGAGGCACCGGCCGCCAGCAGGGCCGCGCAGCGGCGGCGGGGCGTCGCGGAGTACCGCGGGGGGTGTGATGTCGTCGTCGGCACGCTGGTGAACGTACCGCCACGCTCCGTCGACCGGGACGGCGCCTCACGGAGGGCGCCCGCCGAGGACCCGATAGGACCATTGCCGGCGCCGGAACGCATACTGAAACCCATGGCGAACGCTTCCCCTGCTTCCCCCACCGATGCTTCCCCCACCGAGCCCGAGGCCCCCGCTCCGTCGGCCCCCTCCGCTCCGGCACCGGTTCCCGCGACCCTCTCCCGTCCCGTGTCGTGGTTCCTGCTGGCGTTCGGCGCCTGGAGCTGGGTCATCTGGGTCACTTTCGTGAAAAATCTCTGGAAGGACGGCAGCGGACTGGCCTTCGACGACGCGGGTTCCCCGACCGCGTACTTCTGGGTCCACCTGCTGCTCGCGATCACTTCTTTTCTTCTGGGGACGGCTGTCGGCCTCATCGGGTTGCGTGGCGTCAGGGCGCTGCGGCGTAGCTCATAGCGGCCGGTTGACCCATTCCCGGGACGTACGCCCGTTCCCCCTTCTACGGTGATGCGCATCACTGGGCAGGAGGGGCGCGGGGGATGCGTGAGGTCCGGGTACGAAGAGGGTTACGAGGGCTACAAGGGTTACCGCGAAGGGGCTTACGCGGTCGGCGCGCGGCCGGGGCGTCGCTGACGCTCCTGCTGCTCGCGGCGGGCGCCGGAGGCTGCCGGCTCACCCCGGGGGAGGACCGCGACCGGGGGCCCGTCCAGGTCGGCACGACCGACACGGTCACCGCGCTCGACCCGGCGGGCGCCTACGACGCCGGGTCCTGGGCGCTGTACGGCAACCTCTTCCAGACCCTGCTGACCTTCGCCCCCGGCTCGAAGAACCCGGTGCCGGACGCGGCCCGCAGCTGCGGCTTCAAGGGCGACGACCTGCGGACGTACACGTGCGAGCTGCGCCCGGGGCTGAGCTTCGCCAACGGGCACGAGCTGACCGCGGAGGACGTGAAGTTCTCCTTCGACCGCATCGCCCGGATCAAGTCGCCGCAGGGCCCCGCATCGCTGCTGGACACCCTGGGCTCGGTCGAGACCTCCGGCGGCGGACGCGTCGTCACCTTCCGCCTCAAGGTCCCCGACGCGACCTTCCCACTCAAGATCGCCACCGGCGCCGGCTCCATCGTCGACCACCGCGCCTACCCCTTCGACGCACTGCGCGGGGGCGACCGGGTCGACGGCTCGGGCCCGTACACCCTCAAGGAGTACCGGCCGGGAACGAGCGCCGAGCTCGCGCCCAACGACCAGTACGAGGGCGCGGTCAAGGACGTCGGCTCCCCGGTGACGGTCCGCTACTTCCCCGACCCGGCCCGGATGAGCGACGCCTGGCGGCACGGGACCGTCGACGTCGCCGCCCGCCAGATGCCACCCGCCGACCTGGCCAAGTACTCGCTCTCCGAGACCGGCTCCCGGATGACCGAGACCTCCGGCGCCAACGCCCGCTTCCTCGTCTTCAACCTGCGCGACGGCGCCCCGGCGAAGCCGCTCGCCGTACGGCAGGCCGTCGCGGCCGTCGTCGACCGCCAGGCCCTCGCCCGGGACGTCCACCTCCGCACCGTCGAGCCGCTCTACTCGCTCGTACCGCAGGGCTTCACCGGCCACGCCACGTCCTTCTTCGACGCCTACCCGAAGCCCGACGCGGACCGGGCCCGCCGGCTGCTGCTGGACGCCGGAGTGGCCACCCCGGTCCGCTTCACCCTCGCCTACTCCAAGGGCGCGGCCACCGACCAGGAGGCGGCCCTGCTGCGCCGCCAGCTGGAGGCCACGGGACTGTTCGAGGTGACGACGAAGCGGGTGGAGTGGACGGAGTTCCAGCGGGGCTACGCCCGGGGCGCGTACGACGCGTACTGCGTCAGCTGGCTGGCCGACTTCCCCGACCCGGACACCTTCACCACACCCCTGGTGGGCGACGGCAACGCCCTCCACTCCGGCTACTCCAGTCCCAAGGTGGAGAAACTCATCCGCAAGGCCCAGCAGAACGACCAGCGCGGCCGGGTCGCGGACGACTTCCGGAGCATCCAGAAGATCGTCGCCGAGGACGTACCGCTGGTGCCGCTGTGGCAGCGGAAGGACTACGTCCTGAGCAACGCGGGCATCGCCGGGACGCAGTACCTGACGGACGGCACGGGCATCTGGCGGCTGTGGATGCTGGCCCGGATCTGAGCGGTGCGCTGCTGGCCGGTACGCGACCTTGTCGCCTCCGGGGCGGCCCACTTCACTCGATCGCGTACCGCTGATTCCCGGAACCCTCCCGGAAGGGGACGACGTGCCGCAGCAAGAAGCTCCTCACGACCCGAAGGACCTCATCAAGGCCGAGACAGTGGGAGCCTGGTACGACAAGTTCGGCGACCTGTACCACATGACCCTCGGCGACAGCGTGCACTGCGGCCTGTGGGTCTCGCCGGACGAGCCCCATCCGGCGAGCATGGACCTCGTGGCCCTCTCCTCACAGGCGCAGGACCGCTACACCGACTACCTCATCCGGCTGATGAACGCCCGCCCCGGCGGCCACCACCTCGACATGGGCTGCGGCCCCGGCCGCCCCGCCGCCCGCCTCGCCGAGCAGAGCGGGACCCGCGTCACCGGCATCTCCGTCAGCAAGGAACAGATCGCCCGCGCCCAGGAGATGGCCCGGGCCACCGGCCTGGCCGACCGCCTCACCTTCGAGGTCGTCGACGCCATGAACCTGCCCTACGAGGACGAGAGCTTCGACACCGCCTGGGCGGTGGAGAGCCTGTGCCACATGGACCGGGCCAAGGCCCTCGGCGAGGCCTGGCGGGTGCTGCGCCCCGGCGGGCAGCTGATGATCCTGGAGTCGTCCCTCATCGCCGAGCTCACCCCCGTCGAGCTGGGCATCTACGAGACGGTCCTGGCCTCCAACCCACCGCTTCCGATGGCCGAGTTGTTCGCCCTGCTGGAGCGGACCGGGTTCCGGACGCTGGAGCTCAAGGACCTCTCGGCCAATCTGGCGATCACCTCGGACATGATCGCTCTGCTGCTGCGCGACCGCCGCGAGGAGCTCGCGGCCGCGCTGGGAGCCGAGTTCGTCGAGCAGACGGATGCCGGGTACACGGGTGTCCGCACCATCATCCGTGAGAAGACGCGCTTCTTCATGATGCTGCTGCGCAAGCCCCTGGCGTAGCGGCGGACCCCTGGGCCGCCGCGCGTGGCAGTCTGGGGGTATGGACCGGATGGACCAGCACCCGTGGCGCTCGCCCGCCTCGCCGGGCGAGCCGCCCTACTACACGACCGACACCTGCGCCGGGTGCGGCGTCGTCGTGCACGGTATCCACGGCCGGTGGACGTGCGCGGCCTGTGGCGCGTGCAGCCCCTACCAGGAACCGCCCGAGGGCTGGGCCTCCGAGATCACCGCGGAGGAACTGGCCACGAACACGGTGGGGTACGACCGGCCGGCATAGCCCGGAGGCCCGTGGCGGGCCGGTCGTCGTCACAGACCGTGCCGGCCCAGGAAGTCCAGGATCAGCTTCTGCCACTCCTCCGGCCGCTCGGCCATCGGCACATGGCCCGTGTCGATCTCCGCGTACTCCGCGCCCGCGATCCGCTCCGCGAGGAAACGGGAGTTGGCCGGGGCGACCAGCGTGTCCTGGAGGGGCGCGACGACCAGCGTGGGTACGGAGATACCGGCGAGGTCGCCGGTGGTGTCGGAGGCGCCGACCACGGCGGCCTGCTCGGCCGCGCCGGCCGGGACACCGCGCGCCACGAGCTCCAGGAAGGGCTCGACCGTCGTCTCCGGGAGGCCGTTGAAGAACGTCTCGCCGAAGCCGCTCAGCGCCACGAACCGCGCGAACCCCTCCAGATCGCCCCGCTCCAGCAGCCGCTGCCAGAGATAGAGCGAGGCCCGCGTCCGGTTGTCCGCCTTGGCCAGGCCCGCCGTCAGGACCAGGCCCCGCACCCGCTCCGGGTGCCGGGCGGCCGCCCGTACGGAGACCATGGTGCCCAGCGAATAACCCACCAGGGTGAAACTCTCCAGCCCGGCCCCGTCCGCCGCGGCCACGATCCCGTCGGCCAGCGCGTCGAGGTCCAGCGGACCGGTGGCACGTGGCGTGGCGCCGGAGCCGGGATAGTCGGGGGCCACCACCGTGTGTGCCGCGGAGAGGGCCGGGAGGATGGGGACGTAATTGCCCTCGATGCTGCCGCCCGCGCCGTGCGCGAGGAGCAGCCCGGGGCCGGTGCCGTGAACGGTCGTTGCGAGTGCGGGAATCCGTGTCATGTGCAAGAGGTTGCCCCATGACATCAGTGTCAAGGTCAAGTGTGAGTGGGGGATTCGCTTATGCGTATCGGTGAACTGTCGCAGCACACGGGGGTCAGTGCGCGGCTGCTCCGCTACTACGAGCAGCAGGGACTGCTCGGCTCCGAGCGGGACAGCAATGGCTACCGCCGATATCACCCGGCCGCGGTCCAGCGCGTTCGTCGCATCCGCGAACTCCTCGACGCCGGGATGACCACCGAGGTCATCCGCACCCTGCTGCCCTGCGCCCAGGGCGGCCCCGGGCTGCTCACCTGCTCCCGCTCCGTCCAAGCGCTGGACGACCAGCTCGCCCGTGTGGAGGAGCAGATGGCCGAGCTGGAGCGGAAGAAGGAGGCGCTGCGCGGGGTGACCCGGGCGATGGAGGTCCGCCGGCACGAGGACGAGATGCTGGCGAGGGCGGCGCTGAGGTCCGCCTGACGGGCGAGGGCCCGCTCCCCCAGGGGAAGCGGGCCCTCGCCGTGGAACCGGGTGACCGGACCGGAGGTCAGAAGCGGCGCGTGATCAGCGCCCGCTTCACCTCCTGGATCGCCTTGGTGACCTCGATGCCACGCGGGCAGGCGTCCGTGCAGTTGAAGGTCGTGCGGCAGCGCCACACGCCGTCCTTGTCGTTCAGGATCTCCAGGCGCTGCTCGCCCGCCTCGTCACGCGAGTCGAAGATGAAGCGGTGCGCGTTGACGATCGCCGCCGGGCCGAAGTACTGGCCGTCGTTCCAGAACACCGGGCACGACGAGGTGCACGCGGCGCACAGGATGCACTTGGTGGTGTCGTCGAAGCGCTCGCGGTCCTCGGCGGACTGCAGACGCTCGCGCGTCGGCTCGTTGCCCTTGGTGACCAGGAACGGCATGACGTCGCGGTAGGCCTGGAAGAACGGCTCCATGTCGACCACGAGGTCCTTGAGGACCGTCAGACCCTTGATGGGCTCGACCGTGATCGGCTTGGCCGGGTCGATGTCCTTGATCAGGGTCTTGCAGGCCAGCCGGTTCTTGCCGTTGATCCGCATGGCGTCGGAGCCGCAGATGCCGTGCGCGCAGGAGCGACGGAAGGTCAGCGAGCCGTCCAGGTCCCACTTGATCTTGTGGAGACCGTCGAGCACGCGCTCCTTCGGGTCGATCTCGACCTGGAAGTCCTGCCAGGTGGCCTCCGCCGAGACCTCCGGGTTGAACCGGCGGATCCGGAAGGTGACCGTGATGTACGGCGAGGCCTGCGCCTCGGCCTCCACCTTGTCGAGAGTCGGGGTGCTCATCAGTACTTACGCTCCATCGGCTGGTAGCGGGTCTGGACGACCGGCTTGTAGTCGAGGCGGATCGAGTCCTTGCCGTCCGCGTCGACCTCGCGGTACGCCATGGTGTGGCGCATGAAGTTGACGTCGTCGCGGTTCGGGAAGTCCTCGCGGTAGTGACCGCCGCGGGACTCCTTGCGCGCCAGCGCGGACACGGCCATCACCTCGGCCAGGTCGAGCAGGTTGCCCAGCTCGATGGCCTCCAGGAGGTCGGTGTTGAAGCGCTTGCCCTTGTCCTGGACGGACACGTTCTTGTAGCGCTCGCGCAGCTCGGCGATCTTCTCGACGGCCGTCTTGATGGTCTGCTCGGTGCGGAAGACCATGACGTTGGCGTCCATGGTCTCCTGGAGCTCGTTGCGGAGCTCGGCGACCCGCTCCTTGCCCGTGGAGTTCCGCAGCCGCTCGACCTGCTCGACGACGAGCGCGGCCGGGTTCTCCGGCAGCTCGACGAAGTCGGCCTTCTGGGCGTACTCGGCGGCGGCGATGCCGGAGCGACGACCGAAGACGTTGATGTCGAGCAGCGAGTTGGTGCCCAGGCGGTTGGCGCCGTGCACGGACACGCACGCGACCTCGCCGGCGGCGTAGAGGCCGGGGACGACGGTGTCGTTGTCGGCCAGCACCTCGCCCTCGACGTTGGTCGGGATGCCGCCCATGGCGTAGTGCGCGGTCGGCTGGATCGGGATCGGGTCCGTGTAGGGCTCGATGCCGAGGTACGTCCGGGCGAACTCGGTGATGTCCGGGAGCTTGGCGTCCAGCTGCTCCGGCGGCAGGTGGGTGAGGTCCAGGTAGACGTGGTCGCCCTCGGGACCGCAGCCGCGGCCCTCGCGGATCTCCGTGTAGATGGAGCGCGAGACGACGTCACGCGAGGCGAGGTCCTTCATGACGGGCGCGTACTTCTCCATGAAGCGCTCGCCGTCCTTGTTGCGGAGGATGCCGCCCTCACCGCGGGCGCCCTCCGTCAGCAGGATGCCCATGCGCCAGATGCCCGTCGGGTGGAACTGGAAGAACTCCATGTCCTCCAGGGGCAGGCCGCGGCGGTAGCAGGCCGCCTGGCCGTCACCCGTGAGGGTGTGGGCGTTGGAGGTCACCTTGAAGAACTTGCCGGTGCCGCCGGAGGCGTAGATGACCGACTTGGCCTGGAAGACGTGGATCTCGCCGGTGGCGAGCTCGTACGCCACCACACCGGCGGACTTCTTGACGCCGTCGACCTCGGTGATCAGCTGGTCCAGGACGTAGAACTCGTTGAAGAACTCCACGCCCTCCTTGACGCAGTTCTGGTACAGCGTCTGGAGGATCATGTGGCCGGTGCGGTCCGCGGCGTAGCAGGACCGGCGGACCGGGGCCTCGCCGTGGTTACGGCTGTGACCGCCGAAGCGGCGCTGGTCGATGGTGCCGTCCGGGGTGCGGTTGAACGGCAGGCCCATCTTCTCGAGGTCGAGGACCGCGTCGATGGCCTCCTTCGCCAGGATCTCGGCGGCGTCCTGGTCGACCAGGTAGTCGCCACCCTTGATCGTGTCGAAGGTGTGCCACTCCCAGTTGTCCTCCTCGACGTTCGCGAGGGCGGCGGCCATGCCGCCCTGCGCGGCGCCGGTGTGGGAGCGCGTGGGGTAGAGCTTGGTGAGCACCGCGGTGCGGCTGCGCTTGGTCGACTCGATGGCCGCGCGCATGCCGGCGCCACCGGCGCCGACGATGACGGTGTCGTACTTGTGGATCTTCATCGTGATTACCTCAGCCCCGTGGCCTAGCGGATGTTCGGGTCGAAGGTGAAGATCACCAGCGTGCCCAGCAGGACGGTGAACACCGTGGCGGTGTACAGCAGCATCTTCAGCCAGAAGCGGGTGTTGTCCCGCTCCGCGTAGTCGTTGATGACCGTGCGGAGGCCGTTGGCGCCGTGGAGCATCGCCAGCCACAGCATGATCAGGTCCCAGGCCTGCCAGAACGGGGAGGCCCAGCGGCCGGCCACGAAGGCGAAGCCGATCTTGCTGACACCGCCGTCGAGGACGAGCTGGATCAGCAGGTGGCCGAGGACCAGGACGACCAGCACGATGCCGGACAGGCGCATGAAGAGCCAGCCGTACATCTCGAAGTTGGTGCGGGTCGACTTCGGGGTCTTCTTGGTGCGCTTGCGCGGCGCCTCGATGACCGGGGCCGGGTTGTCGACGTCGTAGAGCGACACGGAGGCGTCGGTCACGGCGGGGGTGGTTTCAGCGGACATCTCGCGACTCAGCTCCCGAACAGCGTGCGCAGCGTGTGCTGGAGCACGGGGTAGAAAGCGCCTGCCATCAGCACGACCCAGACACCGACGACGCTCCACAGCATCTGCTTCTGGTACCGCGGTCCCTTGGACCAGAAGTCCACCGCGATGACGCGGAGGCCGTTCAGAGCGTGGAAGAGGATGGCGGCCACGAGGCCGTACTCCATCAGGTTGACGATCGGTGTCTTGTACGTGGCGACGACGTCGTCATATGCCTCAGGAGAGACACGGACGAGAGCGGTGTCGAGGACGTGTACGAACAGGAAGAAGAAAATGAGGACGCCAGTGACTCGATGAGCCACCCAGGACCACATGCCTTCCCGGCCGCGGTACAGCGTTCCAGCCGGCACGGAAAACCCTCCGGGAGCGGGGATTGGGGCCTGCCGGCTTCACTGTCGGTCGGGCCCGGCCGGGTACGGTCCACCGGCCCTGGCCATCGTAGCGACGCCTTGTCGGTTCGGTCCCCCGGGGTACGGCAGGTGTGATCAAACAGGCACGTACGGCCTAGGCCGAGCGGGACCCACGGGCCCCGGAGGCCGTGCCGAGACCTTCCCGAGTCCGGGCCGAGATCACGTCGAGATCGCGCCGAGACCCCGCCGGATCCCCTGGGATTCAAGCTTCCGGCGTGTCCGGCGGGATGTGGGGGTAGTTAGGGAGAAAACCCATATCTTCGACACCAAAGCCCCAAATGGGAGGTTTTCTCCATGGGACGGTCTGTCAGGATCACCCGGGCTTCGGCCGTCCGGGGAACGGTGGCCAGCTGCGCCCTCCTCGCGACCATGACCCTCATGGGCTGTCCGCGCGACGGCCACGCCGGGCATCCGGGCGCCGACGACTCCCGCTCCGCCCAGGGTTCCGTCGCCGGGGCCCCGGCCGCCTCCGCCCCCGCCGCCTCGGACCCGGCCACCGTCTCCCCGTCCACGCCCGTCCCGCAGGGGCCCCCGGCCGTGGTCCCGGCCGTCCGGGAGTACACCCAGCGCTCCGGCCCCGGCTGGCGGCCCGCGCCCGGCGCCCGGGTGGTGGCCGCGGCCGGGAAGCCGGCCGACGAGGCCCGCCGGCTCGCCGGCGACCTGGGGCTCACCTACGACGCCGGGCCCGCCCGCCCCGGCGACGTGGAGCTGATCGCGCGCGCCGGACAGGCCGGCGGCCCCGAGTCGTACGAGCTGACCGTCCAGGACCACAAGGTCACCATCACCGCCCCCGAGGCCGCCGGCCTCTTCTACGGCACCAGGACCGTCGTCCAGGCCGTGCGCGGCGGCGGGGGACTGCCCGAGGGGGTGATCAAGGACGCGCCCGACCGTCCCCAGCGCGGCCTCAACCTCGACACCGCCCGCAAGCACTTCACCGCCGACTGGATCGCGGCCCGGCTGCGCGAGCTCGCCGACCTCAAGCTCAACCAGCTCGGCCTGCACTTCTCCGACGACCAGGGCTTCCGGATCGAGAGCTCCTCCCACCCCGAGGTCGTCTCCCCGCAGCACCTCACCAAGGCCGAGCTCCGCCGGATCGTGGCCCTCGCCTCCGACCTCCACATCACCGTCGTCCCCGAGATCGACTCGCCCGGCCACCTCGGCGCGGTCATCGCCGCCCGCCCGGCCCTCCAGCTCCGCGACGCGAGCGGCACGGCGGCGCGGGGCGCGGTCGACATCGGCAACCCCGAGTCCGCGCGGGTCGTCGACGACCTTTTGCGGGAGTACGCCCCGCTCTTTCCCGGCCCCTGGTTCCACCTGGGCGCCGACGAGTACCGCGCCCTGATGTCCCGTGACCCGCAGGCCTCCTACCCCCGGCTGGCCCAGCTGGCCCGTCAGCGGTTCGGCCCCCAGGGCCGGGTCCAGGACCTGGCCACGGCCTGGCTGAACGACCGGGCGGCCGTGGTACGCGGCCTGGGCAAGACCCCCAAGGCGTGGAACGACGGCTTCTTCACGGGCGGGGTCGTCGCCCCGGACAAATCCATCGAAGTCGAATACTGGACGGGCAAGGAGATCGGCGCGCGTCGCCCACAGGACTACCTGAACGAGGGACGCACGGTGGTCAACCTGAACGACGAATACCTCTATTACGTGCTCGGCGAGCCCAACGACTTCCACTATCCGACGGGGGAGCGGATCTACGGAGCGTGGTCGCCGCCCGTCCTGCGGGGCACGGGCCCCGTTCCGCCGAACGTGGCGTCCGGCGCGGACCGGGTGCCCGGCGGGCGGCTCGCGGTCTGGTGCGATCGCGCCGACGCGCAGTCGCCGGAGCAGGTGGCGGCGGGAATCAGGCTGCCGCTCGCGGCGGTCTCCCAGCGGCTGTGGGACCCGCGGCCGCCGCGGCTGTCGTGGGCGGACTTCGCGGCCCTGGCGGGGCGGGTGCGGCGCTGAGGGAGAAGCCGGGCGGTCAGCCGAGCGGGGATCGGACGGGGACGGCCGGGGCCGCCACCCCCCACAGGAGAGGCCCCGACCGCCGTCCGCTGCGAACCCTGGTGGAGCACGCATCTCTTACAGCGCCGGTAATCGAAAATTCGTCACTCCACCTCTTCCCCGGGCCGGGGCCGGTCGTCCGGAGCGCGTAATATCACCCGCTCGTAGCCGTTTGACCACGTCACGATTCCTGGGGGTCCTGCCGATGTATCCGTGCGGTCGATGCCGCGCTGCCGCCGTGGGACCGGACGGCCGGTGCGCCGCCTGTGGCACCTACCAGCAGCAGCCGCACACGGCCGCGCAGCCGCATCCCGCCCCGGGCCCGTACGGGTACGGATACCCGCAGCCGTATCCGTACCCGGCCGCCGTGCCCGGCCCGGTCGGCGGTCTTCCGGTCGGCGGGGTGGATCTGCGGCGCGGTGTACGGATCGCCCTGAACGTCCTGCTGGGCGTGGTCGCCCTGCTGCTGATGCTGCACATAGCGGCCATCGGCCAGCAGCGCGGCGTCATTCAGGACATTCTCAGCGACGGCCATGTGAGCTTTTCCGCGTCCGACGCCGTCGACGACGCCGACTCCTTCGCCGCCGCGATGACCGCGCTGTCGTTCCTCGGCATGGCGGCCACGGCCGTCCTGTGGGTGATCTGGTTCCGCCGGGTGCGCCTCAACGCCGAGGTGTTCGCGCCCGGTACCCACCGTTTCGGCAGTGGCTGGGCGGTGGGCAGCTGGTTCACCCCGGTCGTGAACCTCTGGTTCCCCAAGCAGATGGCGAACGACATCTACCGGGCCAGCGCCCCCGGCGGCCCGCAGAGCGCTCCCAAGGGCCTGCTCAACGCCTGGTGGGTGCTGTGGATCGCGGCCAACGTGCTCAGCATGGTGGGCGACGGCATGTCCTCGGTCGCTTCGCGCAAGCTCGAACGGCCCTTCCCCGGCTCCGACTGGAGGAGCAACGTCGAGCTGCTGAACAGCTCCCTCGCCGTCAGCGGCTTCTCCGTACTGCTGCTCCTGGCCGACACGGTGCTCGCGCTGCTCGTCGTCCGGCAGCTGACGCGGATGCAGGAGCAGCGCGCCTTGGCCGGCCCCCTGGCGATGCCGCCCGCCCCGCCGTTCGTACCGTCGCCCGCCGCGTCCTACGCGGCCCCGCCCGTCCCGACCGCCGCTCCCTTCGTGCCGCCCGCCGTCCCGCCGTACGGGGCACCGGCCGGGGGTGCTCCCTACGGCCCGCCGCCTCAGCAGAATCCTTTCGGCGCCGGTCCGGCGGCCTCCTGAACCGCGAGTACGACCAGTGGTGCAGGATGTGAGCGTGCAGGGGGACGACGCTGAGCTGACCGTCGCGGTGCGCGCGGCGCAGAGCGGGGACGAAACGGCATTCCGTACGGTCTACCGGACCGTGCACCCGCGCCTGCTCGGGTACGTGCGCACGCTGGTCGGCGAGGGCGACGCGGAGGACGTGGCCTCGGAGGCGTGGCTCCAGATATCCAGGGACCTGGAGCGCTTCACCGGCGACGCCGACCGCTTCCGCGGCTGGGCGGCCCGGATCGCCCGCAATCGCGCCCTCGACCACATACGCATGCGCGGCCGGCGCCCGGCCATCGGCGGCGACGAGAGCGAGCTCGCCGCGCGGGCCGCCGACGCGGACACCGCCGGGGAGGCATTGGAGGCTCTCGGTACGGGGCGTACCCTCGCCCTCATCGCCCAGCTTCCGCAGGACCAGGCCGAGGCCGTCGTCCTGCGGGTGGTCGTCGGCCTCGACGCCAAGAGCGCCGCCGGAGTGCTGGGCAAACGGCCCGGCGCGGTGCGCACCGCCGCGCACCGCGGCCTGCGGCGGCTCGCCGAGCTGGTGACGGCGGGCCCCGGCGGGCCCCCGGCCACAGGCGCCGGCCAGGACCGGCGGGCCGGCGGAGCGAACGTTTCTTCCGGTGTGACGCAATTGCGCGCGCGGACGCAGAAGGACATGTGATGGCGGACGACCACCGGTACGACCACGACTGGCTGGATGACGACGCCGTGGAGCGGCTGCTGCGCGGTGAGTTCTCCGCTCCCCGCGAGGACGCGCCGGGCGCGCCCGGCGCGCCGGGGGCCGGGACCGCCGCCGGGTTCCCCGCTGGATCCGAGGCCGCGGCCGTCGCGAAGCAGCTGGATGCGGCCTTCCGTTCTCTGACTGACATCCCGTCGGCGGGAGCCGCCCCACTCCCCGGCGAGGAGGCCGCGCTCGCGGCCTTCCGCGAGGCGCGCGCCGCCTCGGCGGCTCCGGCCGTCACGGCCGCCCCCGTCGCCGCGCGAGGCGCCGCGCTGTGGCCCGTCGAAGCCTTGCGCTCCTTCCTGCGCCGCCCCGCCCGGACGGCCCTCGCGCTGGCGCTCGCGGGCTGCGCGGTGGGCGGTGTCGCGGTCGCGGCCGGTACGGGCGTCCTGCCCGGGCCGTTCGGCAGGTCCGGCAAGGAGCCGTCGCCCTCCGCCAGCGTGACCCTCGCCGACGAGACCGACGTGGCGACGGTCGCCCCCGGCGCACCCACCCCCGGCGCCACCCCCGCCCCCGGGGCAAGCGCCCACCCCAGTGGCCGCCCGGACCCCTCCCGTACCCCCGGTGGCAAGGAGTCCGGACCGGCGTCCGGCTCCTCGGCGAGCCCGGTCCACGGCGACGGGGACGACGCCAGGGACGGGAAGGGCGACAAGGGGAACAAGGGCGACAAGCCCGGCAAGAACGACGACCCCGGCGCCCTCGACGGCGCCAAGGCGGGCCGCGCCTGGGCCGCCAAGGTCTGCCGCGAGTTCCTCGCCAACAGCAAAGGCGACGGCAGCGGCAACGCCAACGGCAAGGGCCTCGACGAGGACGAGGCCCGCACCCTGGAGCGGTTCGCCGGCGGCTCGTCGGCCGTCCGGGCGTACTGCGAGCGCGTCCTCGCGGCCGACGGCAAGGGCGACGAGGACGGTGACGGCTCGGTGTGGGACGACCTCGTCAACCGCGCCCCGCGCTCCCGCAGCGTGCCCCGCGCCGCCGCGCCGGCCCCCGCCGCGACACCGGGTGTGACACTTTTCGGAGCGTCGGCGCTGTAGGTAGTGAGCCGACTGGTCATCGGCTGCACGGAGCCGAAGTTCCCCCCCATTAGTCGGCTCCGCGCACCTTGGCGCGGGCGGGGCTTTTCCCCCGGCCCTGCCCGCGCCCCCCTCCTCCCTTCGCCGTGTGTGGCGACCGGGACGGGCACCTCCGGAGGACTACAGTCCGAAGTGGAGGCTTCCGGAACCCGAACAGCGGGAGGCGTGTCCCATGACGACCCGATCGCGGGCGACCGAGTCCGGACTGCCCGTCAAGCCCGTCTACGACCCCGAGGCGCTCGCCGGCTGGGATCCCGGGGACCGGCTCGGCGCCCCCGGCGCGTACCCCTTCACCCGTGGCGTGTACCCGACGATGTACACCGAGCGCCCCTGGACCATGCGCCAGTACGCGGGCTTCGGCACGGCCGCCGAGTCCAACGCCCGCTACCGCCGGCTCATCGCCGACGGCGGCCACGGCCTGTCCGTCGCCTTCGACCTGCCCACCCAGATGGGCCACGACTCCGACGCGCCGATCGCGAGCGGCGAGGTCGGCAAGGTCGGCGTCGCGATCGACTCGGTCGAGGACATGCGGGAGCTCTTCGACGGCATCCCGCTGGGCGACGTGTCCACCTCGATGACCATCAACGCCCCGGCCGCCCTGCTGCTCCTGCTCTACCAACTGGTGGCCGAGGAACAGGGCGTCCCCGCGAGCCGCCTGACCGGGACGATCCAGAACGACGTCCTCAAGGAGTACATCGCGCGCGGGACGTACATCTTCCCGCCCCAGCCCTCGCTGCGGCTGACCGCCGACATCTTCGCCTACTGCCGGACCGAGATCCCCCGCTGGAACACCATCTCCGTCTCCGGCTACCACATCGCCGAGGCCGGCGCCTCGCCCGCGCAGGAAGTCGCCTTCACCCTCGCCGACGCCGTCCAGTACGTCCGTACGGCCGTCGCCGCCGGGATGGACGTCGACGACTTCGCCCCCCGGATCTCCTTCTTCTTCGTCGCCCGTACGACCCTGCTGGAGGAGGTCGCCAAATTCCGGGCGGCCCGGAGGATCTGGGCCCGGCTGATGCGGGACGAATTCGGGGCGAAGAACCCCAAATCGCAGATGCTGCGCTTTCACACCCAGACCGCGGGGGTCCAGCTCACCGCGCAACAGCCCGAGATCAATCTCGTGCGCGTCGCCGTCCAGGGCCTGGCCGCCGTGCTCGGCGGCACCCAGTCGCTGCACACCAACTCCTACGACGAGGCCATCGCCCTGCCCTCCGAGAAGGCGGCCCGGCTCGCCCTGCGCACCCAGCAGGTGCTCGCCCACGAGACGGACGTAACCGCCACGGTCGACCCGTTCGCGGGCTCCTACGCGATCGAGTCGATGACGGACGAGCTGGAGTTCGCCGCCCTGGAGCTGATGGACGAGGTCGAGGGCATGGGCGGCGCCGTCGCCGCCATCGAGCAGGGCTTCCAGAAGGGCGAGATCGAGCGCAACGCCTATCGCGTCGCCCGCGAGACCGAGTCGGGCGACCGCGTCGTCGTGGGCGTCAACCGCTTCCGCGTCGACGAGGAGGAGCCGTACGAGCCGCTGCGCGTCGACCCGGAGATCGAGACGCGCCAGCGCGAGCGCCTGGCGAGGCTCCGGGCGGACCGCGACGGCAGCGCGGTCACGCGCGAACTGGACGCGCTGCGGCGGGCGGCGGAGAGCGAGGCGGAGAACGTCCTCCCCCCGATGCGGGAGGCCCTCCGGGCCCGGGCCACGGTGGGGGAGGTGTGCGGGGCGCTCCGGGAGGTGTGGGGGACGCATGTGCCGGCGGACTCGTTCTGACGGCCCCACGCGGTTGCCGGGCCGGTCCTCGCCCGGGCGGGGTGGCCGAAAGGTGAGGGACACTGGTGGGATGTCCTCCCCCCGCCGGGCCTGTCCCGTCTGCTCCCGTGAGATCGCCGTCGTGGGCGGCCGCATCGCCCGCCACGACCCGCCGGGCCGCCGCCCCGCGTTCACATACGAGCTGATGTCCTGCCCCGGCTCCCGCCGCTCGGCCCCGCTCCTGGCGACGGAACCGGTCCTCTTCGACCCGGAGCAGCCCCCGATGGACGGCCAGCAGCAGCTGTTCTGACAGCGCGGGCCGGCCCCGTCCGAGGCGCTCTAGCGACAGACGACATCTCCCGCCGGACGCTGTCCCGTCTTGAGGAATTCGCTGACGGTCCGGTCGCCGCAGGCGTTGCCGTTGGCGAGGTACGCCTCGTGGCCGCCGGAGTCGACGGTGACCAGCCGGGCCCGCTCGCCCAGGGCCTCCCGCATCTTGAGGGAGCCGCTGTAGGGCGTGTTCGGGTCGCGCAGGTTCTGGACCATCAGGATGTTCGAGGGGCCCTGGGAGGTGATCCGGCCGGGCTTGTCGGCCGGCTCGTCCTTCCAGAACGCGCAGGGCATGACGCTGACGGGCATGCCCGCCGTCAGCGGGTACCGGATCCGGTCGGCGGCCACGGCCCGCCGGTAGGCGGGGAGCGACTTCGGCCAGGCGACGTCGTTGCAGATGGTCGCCGTCCGTACGGCCGCGTCGCTCTGGGGCACCGCCACGGGCAGGACGTCGGGGACCGTCAGCTGATCGGTGGTGGTGTCGCGGGCGGCGCGGATCAATTTCGCCAGGGGCGCGAAACCCTCGTCGGAGTGCAGGGTTTGAAGCAGCCCCATCCGCAGATGGTTGCCGGTCAGCTTGTGCCCGTCGGCGAACGTACGCGGCGAGGCGTCCAGCTTCGCCGCCAGCGCGAGGAACATCGGCTGCACGGCCTCGGGGGTGTCGGCCAGCCGGTCGGGGTTGCCGGGCGTCGAGGCCCACTTCGCGAAGTCGGGGAAGCGGTCCGCGACCCCGACGGACGTGTTCGCCAGCCATCCGCGCGCGACCCGGGTGGGATCGGGGTCGCCCGAGCTGTCCAGTACGACCCTGTCGGTCCGGTCGGGGTGCTGCTGCGCGTACTGGGCCGCCACATACGTCCCGTACGAGACGCCGTACACCGACAGCTTCCGCTCGCCGAGGGCCTGGCGGAGGAGGTCGGCGTCGCGTACCTCGTTGGCGCTCGTGAACGAGCGGAGGAGCGGGCCGCCGTTGCGGGCGCAGGCGTCGGCGATACGGCGGCCACGGGCGGCGTTCTCGCCGATGTCGCCGTCGGGGCCGGGCCAGGGGATGAAGCTGCTGATCTCCAGGTCGGCCTTGTCCAGCCCGCACTCGGCGAGGCTGCTGCCGTGGGTGCCGGTGCCGCGCGGGTCGAAGCTCACGATGTCGTACGCCCCGCCGGTCTCCTTGCGCATGGCCTCGCCCTTCTGCTTCAGCAGGTCGAAACCGGAGCCGCCGGGCCCGCCGGGTATCAGCAGCAGCGTCCCCCGCCGCGCCTCCGGGTGGTCCGTCCGCAGCCGGGACACCGCGAGGTGGGCCCGCGGGCCGTCCGGGGCGCGGTAGTCGACCGGTACGGACAGGTCGGCGCACTCCCTGGTGGGCGCGTCGGCGCAGGGCTTCCACTGGAGGGCGGGTGCGGCCGCCGGTGCGGCCTGTGCCGGTGCGGCGAGGGTGGCCGCGGCGGCGGAGGCGGCGAGCGCGAACAGAAGTGATTTGCGGGTGCGTTGGTTCGTCATGCGGATAACAGTGGCCGGTCGGCGCCGGTCTGCCCATCCGGCCCACCGTTCCCTTAAGGGTGGGGGAAACCCCCTGGCCACTGGGGGATTGGTCTCCGTGAATGCGTCATGACCGTTAGGGGTGGACTGTTCGCGATTGGCCGGTATCGCGGTGTTGTGGGGCCTAAGAGGTGGCCAAGACGCGCCACAGCGGCTGGATTGCGTCAAGCACGGCCACCCGTAACGGTGTTGAGGGGTGACTGACCTGCCTGTATACGACATCGGGATGGCGCGGGTCGGCCGTCGTTTCCGGCAGGCCGTATAGGGGCCTTAGGGGGAGCCGTCCGGCCGAATATTTTTCCAGGTGACCGTACGGGACCGGCCTTCGGGAAAAGGGGCACGGAATGACCAGGTCCAGCAGCGAGTACACGATCCTCGTCCGGCCTTCCGTCGAAAAGCAATGGGTCGGCGGAGGCTCCATCCGGCTCACCGTCTACAACCTCACCGACGACGACAAGAACATCTCGACCATCGAGTTCGACGTGGCTCAGGGGCAGGCCGTCAGCAACAACGTCGGCCTCGTGGTGACCCAGCAGGGGCAGCACGTCACAGGAGCCGTCGAGAGCTACAAGCGCAAAATTCCCGCGCACGGCACGAACTTCGTCATCGTGTCCTACAGTGGCACGCTCGACCCGCTGCCCAAGAACATCAAGGTCGACGGCGTCCCGGCGGACGTCCCCGACTACGACACGCCGCCCACCCCGGTCACCGACCTGCGGGTCGAAAAGGCCCTGGGGCGCTCCGTACTGCTCGACTGGACGCCCTCGACCGACGAGGTGGCGGTGATCGAGTACCAGATCACCGTCGACGTCCCCGGCCGGGACCCGGTCGTGGTGACCGGGCCGCCCGCCCTCGTGGGCCGCCTGACGCCCGGGACGGACTACGAGGTCACCGTCGTCGCCATGAACATCCGCGGCCTCCTCTCCGATCCCGTCACGATCGAGTTCAACTCCGGCGCGGCCACGGGAGAACGGCCCGCCTGGGACATCCCGGTCATGCCGTTCATCGACTACGCCGGCGGCAACACCGTCTCCGGCGACTGGCACATCAACGAGATCACGCCCATCGCCCAGGCCACGGGCGTCCGCGGTGTGTCGCTCGGCTTCATCACCGTCGCGAACGACCAGATGGAGCCGTGCTGGGGCAGCATCCCCACCTACGACGCCATCAACGGCAAGCACAACGCCGACGACGTGCGCGCCTTCAAGGCGCTGGGCGGACGCCCGGTCGTCTCCATCGGCGGCTGGACCAACCACATCGCGGAATACGTCCACACGGACGTGGAGAAGGTCTACGACTGGTACTCGTCCATCCTCGACGCGTACGAGATCGACCGCATCGACTTCGACATCGAGGGCGCGGCCCAGAAGGACAAGGCGTTCCTCGCCCGGCACATCGCCATCGTCCTGAAGCTGCTGGACGCCCGCCCCCAGCTCCGGATCTCCTACACCCTGCCCGTCGACGCCGGGCGCGAGCGCCGCCCCGCCGATGTGTTCGGGCCGGACGACCCGAACTGCCCGGTGGACCTCGTCGCCGGGTTCAACACCGACGGCCAGGCCTTCATCGGCATGCTCGCCGACGCGGGCATCCTCCCGTCGCTGTTCAACGGGATGACCATGACCATGGGCAACCCCAACCGTCCCCAGGGCACGGAGGCCGTCATCGCGACGCGCTTCATGCACCGCACGGTCAAGCAGGCCTACCCCCACCTCACGGACGCCGAGGTGTGGGCACGGCTGGGCGCCTGTCCGATGTACGGCATCAACGACGGCGGCGAGCGCTTCCACGAGCAGGACATGCACGACCTCGTCGCCCACGCCCGTGACGTCCGGCTGGGCTCCATCGGCGGCTGGGACGCCCAGCGCGACTGGAACTCCAACCGCACGACGACGAAGTGCGGCGTCGACGCGGGCGACATCTCCCAGTGCACGTGGGAGCCCCAGACGCCCGGCACATATCTGAAGATCGAGGCGACGTACCAGAACTGACGCCCAGGGGGCCGGGTCCGGGGGCTCAGCAGCCCCCGGACCCGGCCTCGTGTGCTCAACCGGCCATCCCCTCCAGCCCCGCCGGGAGGCCGGGGCCGTCGCCGTCCGCGGCGTATATGACGCCGAGGCGCTGGGTCGCGCGCGTCAGGGCGACGTACAGGTCGCTCGTCCCGAACTCGCCCGGCTCGACGACGATCACCGAGTCGAACTCCAGGCCTTTGGCCTGGCGCGGGTCGAGGAGGACCACCGGGTTGGTGAGGTCCGGGTTCGGGCCGGCCGAGGCCGCCGGCAGGGCGGCGCGCAGGGCCGGGTGGTGCCGGTGCTGGGCGATGACCGCGATACGGGCCATCTCGCGGGCTGTCTCGGCGACGACCGCCTCGGCCGCCGCGTCCGCCAGGTCGGCCGGCGAGCCGTCGGAGACGAGGCACATCCACGGCTGTTCCCCCGTGGCCCGTACCGAGCTCGGCGGCTCGAAGGCCGGGTCGACCGAGCGTACGACGCCGGCCGCGACGGCCATGATCTCCGCGGGCGTACGGTAGTTGACGCCCAGCCGTACGTGCTCCCAGCGGTCGCCGACGTAGGGGTCAAGGATGGCGTCCCAGGAGCCGCAGCCGCCGGGTTCGGCGGTCTGGGCCGGGTCGCCGACCAGGGTCATGGACCGCGTGGGACAGCGGCGCATCAGCAGGCGCCAGGCCATGGCGGACAGCTCCTGGGCCTCGTCGACGATGATGTGGCCGAACGCCCAGGTCCGGTCGGCGGCGGCGCGTTCGGCGGCGCTGCGGTGGTCGGCCTCCTCGTGGCGTTCGGCGAGGCGTTCCGCGTCGATGAGGTCGTGCGCGGAGAGGACCTCGGAGTCCTCGTCCTCGCGGTCCTCGAACTCCTGGGTGCGGGAGCCGTAGGAGAGGTCGAGGACGCCCTGGGCGTAGCGGACGCGCTCCTGGCGCGCGGCCTCGGCGGCGGCGCGTTCGGCGGAGTCGTCCTCGCCGAGGAGCTCGGCGGCCTCGTCGAGGAGGGGGATGTCCGCCGGGGTCCAGGGGCCGCCGTCGCGCCGGATCGCCGCGGCGTCCTCCTCGGTGAGGTGGACGGGATCGGTGAGGTAGTCGCCGACGAGCCGCTGCGGGGTGAGCGCCGGCCACAGGTCGTCGACGGCGGCGTGGACGTCGCGGTTGGCGGCGACGGCCTTGCCGAGCTGGGCGATGTCGTCCGGGCCGAGGAGGCTGGGCCCGCCGTAGGGGTCGGCGCCGATGCGGTCGGCGATCTGGGCGGTGAGGGCGTCGATGACGCGGAAGGCGAAGTAGGGGCGGGCGAGGTTGTGCGGCAGCCTGGTCTCCCGTGCCAGGCGCCGGGCCTCGGTGGCGATGTCCGTGTCGAGGACGAGCTCGCCGTCGTCGTGCTCGATGACGAAGGGCGCGCCGGGCTCGGGCACGGTCTGCCGGTCGCGGACGTACGCCGCCAGGGCGTCGGCCATGCCGGCGGCGCCCTTGACCTCGGCGGCCCGGGGGGTGTCGGTGCCGGTGGCGCGAACGCCGGGGAAGAGCTCGGCGGGCGTGGCGAGGAGGACGCCGGTCTCGCCGAGCGCGGGCAGCACCTCGCCGATGTAGCCGAGGAAGGCCGGGTTGGGCCCGACGATCAGTACGGCGCGGCGGGCGAGCCGCTCGCGGTGGGCGTAGAGGAGGTACGCGGCCCGGTGGAGGGCGACGACGGTCTTGCCCGTACCCGGGCCGCCCTCGACGACGAGGACGCCCTGGTGCGGGGCGCGGATGATGCGGTCCTGCTCGGCCTGGATGGTCTGCACGATGTCGTGCATCCGTCCGGTGCGCGCGGCGTCGAGCGCGGCGAGGAGGACGGCGTCCGCGTCGCTGCCCTCGTGGCCGGTGCGCGAGGTGTCGGCGAGATCGAGGATCTCGTCGTGGAGGTCGGTGACCTTGTGGTTCTCGGTGGTGATGTGACGCCTGCGGCGCAGCCCCATGGGGGTGTGGCCGGTGGCGAGATAGAACGGGCGGGCGACCTCGGCCCGCCAGTCGATCACCAGGGGCGTACGGTCCTCGTCGGCCGCACGGATGCCGATGCGGCCGATGTGGTGGTCGGCGCCGTCGCGGAACAGCAGCCGCCCGAAGCACAGCCCGTGCTCCCCGGCGTTGAACGCCGCGAGCAGCCCGGACTGCTCGGCCACCATCACATCGCGCTCCTGGCGCGCCTGGAAGGTGGTGCCGTCCATCGCCAGGGCGCCCTTGACCGCCGCCTCGGCGCCGGAGCGCAGCTCGGCGAGCCGGTCGTAAAGACGGTCGATGAATTCCTGCTCATTGCGCACGTCCGTGTTTGACAATTCCACTCCCGCACGGATATGATGGCCTCATAAAGCTTCCCCATGCGTTGAGTTGAACAATGCATGGAAACAATCAATATACGCAGAGAAATGCCCCGGGCGTCAATACGCTCCGGGGCTTTGTTGCATTTCAGGGGGCTTTCCCGGGGCTCAGTCGTCCGCCGGCTCCTCGTCCGTGGCCAGCCGCGCGTGCCGTTCCACGTCGTAGCGCACGCCGGAGTAGAGCAGCCGCTGTCTCTCGCGCCCCTCGACGGCGAAACCGGCGGCCGTGGCGACCCGGCAGGAGGCGACGTTGTCGACGCGGTGTCCCAATTCCAGCCGGAACAGCCCCAGCTCGTCGAAGGCCCACCGGCACACCGTCCGGCAGGCCGCCGTGGCGGCTCCCCGGCCCCGCGCGGACTTCGTCGTCCAGTAGGAGACCCAGCCCGTGGCATGCCGGCGGTCGACCGCGCTCACCGTGATGTCGCCGAGCACGACGGCGGGATCCGCCCGCTCGACGACGGCGAAGGAGTACGCGGCGTCCTCCTCCCGCTGTCCGGCCCGCCGCCGGATCCACCGCAGCGCCTCGTCGGCGGTGTCGACCGGCTGCGGCGCCTGCCATCGCATCAGCGGGTCCGCGTGGGCCTCCAGCAGGGCGTCGACGTCCCGCGCGGCCCACGGCCGCAGCAGGAATGGGCCGGCGGGCACTTCTATCTCCTCGCGCATGCGGCGAGTCTGGGCCACGGATTTATGTCCGTACAACTCCTGTCCCGTTAGCGTGTGTTCGAGCGCACGCGGGAAAGAGGTTCGCGTGACCGGTTTCGTGAGCGAAGAGTTCGAGGGGCTCCAGGCGCAGATCCTGGGGCTGGCCGGGCGTCAGGTGTCGTCCCGGGAGGTCGTGGAGCGTTCGCTGCGGCGGATCGAGGCGAGCCAGGGCACGCTCAACGCCTTCCGGATCGTCCGGGCCGAGGCCGCGTTGCGCGAGGCCGACGAGGCCGACCGGCGCATCGCGGCGGGGGAGTGGCTGCCCCTGCTCGGCGTGCCCGTCGCCGTCAAGGACGACATGGACGTGGCGGGCGAGCCGACCGCGTTCGGCTGCCCGGGGGACTTCCCGCCGAGACGCGCGGACGGCGAGGCCGTGCGGCGATTACGGGCCGCCGGCGCGGTGATCGTCGGCAAGACGAACACCCCCGAGCTGGGGCAGTGGCCCGTCACGGACGGGCCGGCCTTCGGGGTGACCCGCAACCCCTGGAGCCCCAAGCACACCCCCGGCGGCTCGTCCGGCGGCTCCGCCGTCGCCGTCGCCGCCGGGCTGGTGCCGGCGGCCCTCGGCTCGGACGGCGCCGGGTCCATCCGGATCCCGGCCGCCTGGACCCACCTGGTCGGCATCAAGCCCCAGCGCGGGCGGGTCTCCACCTGGCCGGAGCGCGACGCGTTCCGGGGCATCACCTGCTTCGGGCCGCTGGCCCGTACGGTCGCCGACGCGGCGCTGCTGCTGCGGGCGGCGAGCGGCTCCCACGAGGGCGACATCCACCGGCCGCCCGACGTGGACGTCGTCGCGGCGGCCGGTCACGAGCCACGGCGGCGGCTGAGGATCGCGCTGTCGCTGCGGCCCGCCTTCGCGGCCGTGCGCAACGCCCTCGACCCCACCGTCCGGACGGCGACCCTGCGCATGGCCGAGACCCTGGAGGCGCTGGGGCACGAGGTCGTGGAGGAGAACCCGCGCTACGGCCCGATCGGCCTCTCCTTCGTGCCGCGCTCGATGGCCGGCATCCGGGACTGGACCGCGCGCGTGCCCGACCGGACGCTGCTGGAAGGCCGTACGCGCACCAACGCGCGCGGCGGGCTGCTGCTCGGCGGCGAGGTGCTGCGGGCGGCGCGGGCGGCGGAGGCGCCGCTGCGGCGGCGCATCGGGGAGATGTTCTGGCGCTTCGACGCCGTGCTGACGCCCACCACGGCCGTACCGCCGCTGCGCACGGGCGCGCTGGCGGGGCTCGGCAGCCGGGAGACCGACTCCCGGATGATCGCGGCCTGTCCGTACAACTGGCCCTGGAACGTCCTCGGCTGGCCCGCCGTGAGTGTGCCGTCGGGCTTCACGGAGGACGGGCTGCCGCTGGGGGCGCAGCTGCTGGGGCCGTCGAACAGCGAGCCGTTGCTGATCTCGCTGGCCGCGCAGCTGGAGGCGGACCTGCGGTGGCACGAGGTCTGGCCGGAGGGGCTGCCGGACCGCTCCCTCGGTTAGGGCGCGCGGTCAGGGTGCGTGGTCAGGGTGCGAGAACGTCCAGCTCCGCCATCGCGCCCGTGGCGATCTCGCGGGTCAGCGCCTCCGCCCGGGCCGCGTCCCGCGCGCGCACGGCCTCAGCGACGCGCACATGGAGGGTGACGGCGGCCGGGTCGGGGTCGGTGAACATCACATGGTGGTGGGTACGGCCGGTGAGGACCTCCGCGACCACGTCGCCCAGCCGCGCGAACATCTCGTTGCCGGACGCGCGCAGGATCACCCGGTGGAAGGCGATGTCGTGCACGAGATAGGCGGCCAGCTGCTGGCCGCGCGAGGTGGCGACCATGCCCAGGGCGTGCTCGGTGAGCTCGGCGCACTGCTCGGGGGTGGCCAGCAGGGCGGCCAGCCCGGCGGCGGCGGGCTCGATCGCCGAGCGCAGCACGGTCAGTGAGCGCAGCTGGCGCGGCCGGTCGGGGCCGGCCAGGCGCCAGCGGATGACGCGCGGGTCGTAGACGTTCCACTCGTCGGCGGGCAGGACGGTCACACCGACGCGGCGCCGGGAGGCGACGAGGCTCATGGACTCCAGGACGCGTATCACCTCGCGGATGACCGAGCGCGAGACGTCGAAGCGCTCCTCCAGCTCGTCCGTGCGCAGCACGCTGCCCGCCGGATACTCGCCCCCGGTGATCGCGGGCCCGAGGGAGTCCAGCACGCGCGCGTGCAGCCCCTGGCTCCCCGATCCCCCCTGCCCCTGTTTGTCCATGGGATCAGCCTAAGGGCGACCTGCGAGCGCAATAAGTATGACGTTTTAGTCACAGGGTCTTGAATACGTCGTACTCAATGCGTTTCAGTGAACCCTCAACAACCGATGTCAATGGAGACAGCGAGGTACGTGTGATGGTCGTCGTGGTGATGGGCGTCGCCGGCACGGGCAAGACCACGGTCGGCCCCCTGGTGGCGGAGGCGCTGGGCGTCCCCTACGCCGAGGGCGACGACTTCCACCCGGCCGCCAACATCGCCAAGATGTCCGCCGGCACCCCGCTGGACGACGACGACCGCGCCCCCTGGCTCGACGCCATCGGCGACTGGGCCCGCGGTCGCGCGGACGGCGGTGGCGTCGTCAGCTGCTCCGCGCTCAAGCGCGCCTACCGCGACCGGCTGCGCGCAGCCGCGCCCGGGCTCGTCTTCCTCCACCTCACCGGCGACCGCGAGCTGATCGCCGGGCGGATGGCCGCCCGCAAGGGCCACTTCATGACCACCCGGCTGCTGGACTCCCAGTTCGCCACCCTCGAACCGCTCGGGGCCGACGAAGCGGGCATCGCCGTCGATGTCGCGCCCGAGGCGGCCGTCATCGCCGAGCGGGCGGTCGCCGCGCTGCGGCGGCTGTAGACCTCCCCTCCCTCTCCTCTCTTAGGAAGCCCCGTGAGCACTCTCAGCGTCGAGATGCTGGCCGCGGCAGCACCCACCGCACCGATCACGTCGGCGGGTCACGCACAGCTGGGCATCGCCGTCCTCGTCGGCATCGCCGTCATCGTCCTCCTCATCAGCCGCTTCAAGCTCCATGCGTTCCTGTCCCTGACCGTCGGCTCACTCGTCCTGGGCGCGGTCGCGGGCGCCCCGCTCGACAAGGTCATCACCAGCTTCACCACCGGCCTCGGCTCGACCGTCGCCGGAGTGGGCGTCCTCATCGCCCTCGGCTCGATACTCGGCAAGCTGCTCGCCGACTCCGGAGGCGCCGACCAGATCGTCGACACGATCCTGGCCAGGGCGGGGAGGAGCTCGATGCCCTGGGCGATCGTGCTGATCGCGGGCGTCATAGGCCTGCCGCTGTTCTTCGAGGTCGGGATCGTGCTGCTGATCCCGGTCGTCCTGCTCGTCGCCAAGCGCGGCGGCCACAACCTGATGCGGATCGGCATCCCCGCGCTGGCCGGCCTCTCCGTCATGCACGGCCTGGTGCCCCCGCACCCCGGCCCGCTCGCCGCGATCGACGCCATCGGCGCCAACCTGGGTGTCACTCTGGCCCTGGGCGTCCTCGTCGCAGTCCCGACCGCGATCATCGCCGGCCCGCTCTTCTCCCGCGTCGCGGCCCGCTGGGTCGACGTCACCCCGCCCGAGAAGCTCGTCCCGCAGCGCCCGTCGGAGGAGCTGGAGCGCCGCCCCGGCTTCGCGATCACCGTCGCCACGGTGCTGCTCCCGGTCGTCCTGATGCTGGTCAAGGCGCTCGTGGACGTAGTGGTCGACGACCCGAAGGCTCACGTCCAGCGCATCGCCGACGTGATCGGCTCGCCCCTGATCGCCCTGCTGACGGCCGTGCTGGTGGGCATGTTCACGCTGGGCCGCGCGGCGGGCTTCGGCCGCGAGCGGCTGGCGGGCACGGTGGAGAAGTCCCTCGTTCCGATCGCCGGAATCCTGCTGATCGTGGGCGCGGGCGGTGGATTCAAGCAGACGCTGATCGACGTCGGCGTCGGCCGCATGATCCTGGACATCTCCAAGGACTGGTCGGTCTCGGCGCTCCTGCTGGCCTGGCTGATCGCCGTCGGCATCCGGCTCGCGACGGGCTCGGCGACGGTCGCGACCATCTCGGCGGCGGGGCTCGTGGCCCCGCTCGCCGCCGACATGAGCACGACCCACACGGCCCTGCTGGTGCTGGCCGTGGGCGCCGGTTCGCTGTTCTTCTCCCACGTGAACGACGCGGGCTTCTGGATGGTGAAGGAGTACTTCGGGATGAGCGTCGGGCAGACGCTCAAGACGTGGTCGCTGATGGAGACGGTGATCTCGGTGGTGGGGCTGGGGTTTGTGATGCTCCTGTCGCTGGTGCTCTAGCGGTCGCTACACCCCCGCGTACCGGGCGCGCCGCGTGAGGTTCCGCGTGAGGTTCCGCGCGGCGGCGCGGTCGGCCTGGCGGCCGGCCAGGAAGATCCGGGGCGGTACGGCCACCGCCAGACCGGGCGGCCGTACCGCCCCGTACGACGCGAACCGCCGCACCCCGCACCCGTGACAGCGCTCCTCCCCACCCCGGCGGTCCCAGCCCGCCCGGTGCGCGCACCTCATCGCGGCCACGCCGGCAGGACGTGCGCGTCACGGAAGTGACTGCGCACGGCGACCATGGCGTCCACGGCCGCCTCGGTGAGTTCGCCGTATTCACCGGCGGCCCGCCGGGCCGTGTCGAGACGTACGCACTCGGCGCACCCGGCGGGTGAGGAGCTCGGCGCGGCGGCGCTTGCACGCAGCCCCGCCGCCTCCCGCTCCGCCCGCGTCGCCAGACGCAGCGCCCCGGCGGGCGCCTCCCACTCCCGGCCCCCGCCGGGCTTCCTGATCTGTACGCGCGTACCGACGTTGCCCATCACTTGGGCGAGCGTCGCGCTACGCGTGTCCACCACGTATGCGCCTTCGCGGTAGGTCATGGAATCTCCCCTTCGAGTTGACCTTTACGCAGAGCGGTTTCAGCGTTGCGCGCCGGAGCTACGCTCAACAGGGGTCAGCTGTTGTCCAGCCACGAGACAACAAAGGGGAGTTGGGATCGTGGAACATCCGTCCGATGAAGACGAATCTGCGCGAGGCACGCTTGCCATCGAGCTTCGGCGCCTCCGGGAGCAGTCCGGCAAGTCGCTCGCGCAGCTCTCGGAAGACACCACGTACGACCGCACGTACCTGCACCGCCTGGAGACGGGAGAACGGCTCTCCCAGCGGCCGGTGATGGAAGCGCTGGACGCCGTCTACAAAACCGGCGGTCTGCTGACCCGCCTGTGGAGGCTGGCGCGGCAGGAGGCCTTCATCGACAGGTTCAAGCAGTTCATGCTGCTTGAGGCCAAGGCCGTGATCATGCACAAGTTCATGATGGCCATGCCTGGGCTGCTTCAGACGGAGGATTACGCCCGGGTGGTGTTGTCCTCCGAGCCGAAGCCCGGTGGTGACAACGAGGTGGAGGATCAGGTTGCCGCCCGGATCGGCAGGCAGGATCTCCTGCACCGAGACCCTCCGCCGAACGTCCGGATCATCCTCGACGAGGGCGTATTGCGACGCCCGTCTGCGGACCGAAAGATCTGGCGGGATCAGCTGGAGCGAATCGCCGACTCGGCTTCATCGCCCCACATGACGATTCAGGTGCTCCCGTTCGCCGCCGGTGTACACGACTTGATGGGCGGATCACTGTCGCTGCTGTGGCTCCCGGACGGCCATGCTCTTGCCTACCTGGAAGGTAGTAAGTCCGGCGAACTTGTCGACGATCCGCACGAAGTCTCGCAGTTGCGGCTGTCCTACGATCGCGTGCGGGACCTGGCCCTCCCGCCCCCGGAGTCGCTGGCATTCATCCAGCACGTTATGGAGGACAACGCACCATGAAGGCAAACCTTGACCTGAGCGTAGCCAACTGGCGCAAGAGCAGCTACAGCAACGGCGGCGATGCCACCTGCGTCGAATTCGCCGACAACATACCCGGTGCTGTCCCCGTCCGGGACAGCAAATCCCCTCACGGGCCCGCCTTGTTGCTCCCTGCACAGACATGGAAAACCTTCATCGCCACGCTGAAGTGATGCAGGATCCCGCTGGCGCAAGCCACGCGTGGCGCAAGAGCCGTCACAGCGGACCCGACAACGGCGACTGCCTAGAGGTCGCGAGCCCCAACCGCACCACCGTCCACATCCGCGACTCCAAGGCGGCCCCCCACGGCCCCGCCCTACTCTTCCCCCTTCCGGCATGGGAAGCCTTCATCGACACCCTCCGGTGACGGCGGATCCCGTATGTGACCCAGGCCACCCGACCTCCCCGCCCCCACCCGTCACATTCCTCCCGCGGCATCCGTCAGTGCAGTGACGAAGCAAGCCCGGAAGGAAGCCACCATGACCGACAAGACCCTGACCTCCCGCATGTCGAGCCCCCTCGACCTCATCCCCGAGATCGCCGAGGTGTCGGCGGCCCTGTTCAAGGCCACCGGAAACGGTTCGGTGCCCCGCACCACGTTCGCGCTGATGCATCTGCGCGCGGGGCAGATCGTGGGCAACACGTACCTGACCGTCTTCCACTCCAACACCCTGCGCACGGCGGGCGAGTCCGAGGAGCGGATCACCGCCGTGGCGTCCTGGCGGGACGCGCCGTACTTCACGGACGCCGAGCGGGCCGCCCTCGCGCTCGTGGAGGGCGTGCTGCTGCCGAACCGCCACGGTGAGCGGGTGACCGACGAGGTGTACGCCGAGGCGGCCCGGCACTACGACGCGAAGGCCCTCGCGACGCTCATGGTCGCGATCGGCCAGGTCAACTTCTTCATCCCGTTCGCCCTCATCGGCCGGCCCCTGCCCGGCAAGCCGCAGGCCGAGCAGTGGACCTGAGCCGGACCCGCACGGGTCAGGCGGCCGGGCGCAGGGTGATCACCCCGCGTCCGACCAGCCATCCGGCCAGGTCGGCAGGGCGCAGCAGGGGCAACTGGCCATCCCATTGGCACCAGTCCAGGCTGCTGGACATGTGATAGGTCAGCACGCCGAGCTCTCGGCCCATTTCCCCTCGGACCGTGAAGTCGACATCTCCCAGGCACATGCACAGGAAGCCACTGGCCGACAGGTCGACCTCCAGCAGGCCCGCGAGCTCGGCGATCTCGCCGGCGTCGCCCACCATGACCGATCTTTCCCCGGCCGCCGGGTGACGAGGGGAAACCTCGACGGTACGAGCGGCCGCCCACAGGGCATCGACCGGTCGCAGCATGAACGAACCCACGCGGCTCTCCTCTGCGGGGACTGCGGCCGCTCGGACCGTAGCAGGCCTGCGGTGCCGGAACGCCCCGGGCAGGGCTCCCCCCTGTAGGAGTCCCGCCCGGTGCTGCGGCTTACGCGTCACCCCGTCAGCGTCGCCAGGTACGCGCCCACGTCCTCCGCGTCGTCCGTCGCCAGGCCCACGTACCCGTCCGGGCGGATCACGAAGTACCCCGACCCGTAGGCCTCCTTGACGTGTCCGTCCACGTCCACCGGGCGGAACACCCGGGCCCACTCCGGCACCGCCGCCGGTTCCGAGTCGCCCAGCGCCAGGACCGTGGCGTGCGGGCCCTGGAAGACGTCGAACAGCCGGACCCGCGCGCCGGAGGCGGGGTCCTCGCACGGTGCGTCCGGGGCGCGGTAGCCCGCGCGCAGGGCGCCCTCGGGGAGGTCGCGGCGCAGCTCGCGGGTGAGCGGGCTGTCCGGGTAGCCCACGTGGAGCTGGAGGGTCTCCGGGCCGCGCCGGGGCTGGCCGCCGTCGTCCTCGTGGTGGATGCGGGTGCTCAGGCCCAGGACGTCGGCCGCGACCCCCATCCGCTCGGTCGCGTAGGTGTCGAGGAAGGAGTCCGGCGCCCCGCGCCGCAGGACCGCGTCCAGCTTCCAGCCGAGGTTGTAGGCGTCCTGGATGCTGGTGTTGAGGCCCTGGCCGCCGGCCGGGGAGTGGACGTGGGCGGCGTCCCCGGCGAGGAAGACGCGCCCGGAGCGGAATCGTTCCGCCATGGCCATCCGCGGCCGGAACGCCGACGTCCAGTGGACCTCGCCCGCCTTCAGGTCGCTCCGGCCCGTCCGCTCCTCGATCAGCCGCTGGAGGGCCTCCGTGGTGCCGTCCCGCTCGGGGTCCGGCTGGGCGTCGGGGTCCTCGTAGCGGGCGACGAGCTGGAAGGTTTCGGCGCCCTCCAGCGGGCGCAGCATGAGCCTGCCGCCGGGGGCCTCCGGCCAGACATGCCAGTGGGTGCGCTCCAGCCCGTCGACGACGACGTCGGCGAGGAGGGAGACGCGCTCGTCGACGGGCTCCCCGGCGAAGCCGACGCCCAGGGCCCGGCGCACGCTGCTGCGGCCGCCGTCGGCGCCGACCAGATAGCGGGCCCGTACGGTCTCGGTCGTGCCGTCCGGCCCGGTGAGCGTGGCGGTGACGCCGTCCTCGTCCTGCTCGAAACCGGTCAGCTCGGTGCCGAAGTCCACGTGGCCGCCGAGCTCCTCGTGCCGCGCGGCGAGGATCTCCACCGTGCGCCACTGGGGCAGCATCATGATCTCGCCGTACGGCACGGCCGGCGTGGGCTCGGCGCGGTCGAACATGTCCCATTCGCCGGTCTGCCGGTCGCCGTCCCACAGCATCAGCGGCGGGCACGGGCCGCCGCCCGCGGCCCGCATGGCCCCGAGCACGCCCAGGTCCTCGAAGACCTCCAGCGAGCGCGGCTGGAGACCCGCGCCGCGCGAGCCCGGGAAGCCGCGGTCGGCGCGGTCGACGAGGCGGTGGCGTATGCCGCGGCGGGCCAGGTCGATGGCGAGGACCAGGCCCGTCGGCCCGGCGCCCGCGATCAGGACGTCCGTGTGCGTGGTCGCGTCGATGGTGGTCACGCGATCCCCCCCCTTATTCCTTAACGCTGTTAAGTTCGGAACGCCCTCAGGGTGCACTTAACGTTGTTAAGGTGTCAAGGTGGCAACGCGAATTGACAGATCCCAGGTGGCTGTGACCGCCCTCCGCCTGCTGAACGAGGTGGGCCTCGAAGGCCTCACCCTGCGCAGGATCGCCAAGGAGCTGGACGTCCAGGCCCCGGCGCTCTACTGGCACTTCAAGAACAAGCAGGAACTGCTCGACGAGATGGCGACGGAGATGTTCCGCCGCATGGGCACCGCCCTGTGCGCCGTCGACAGCTCCGACTGGCAGGCGGTCATGACCGGCGCGGCCCACGTCATCCGGGACTCCGTGCTCGGCTACCGCGACGGCGCCAAGGTCTTCGGCGGCACCCGCTTCAGGGGCTCGGACTACGCGCGTCCCGTGGACACGTTGATGCAGACGCTGGTGGACGCCGGGTTCACGCTCCCGGCCGCCGCACGCGCCTGGTTCACCGTCCAGTGCTACACGCTTGGGCACGTGACCGAGGAACAGTCCGTGTACCCGTTCCCCGGCGGCGAGCGCGACCCCTACTACGACGAGGCCCAGCGCACCCAGCGCCTGGAGGGCCATCCGCTCACCGCCGACGCGGGTCAGGTGTTCTTCAACGACCTCGACACCGGCTTCGAGACCGGGCTGCGCGCCGTCATCGCCGGCATCGAGGCCACACTGCTACCCGCTAACCGCTGAGTGCCCTGCGCAGTACGGGCGTGAACCGCCGCTCCACGAACCGGTGCAGCGCCCACGCCAGCACCAGCATCACCAGCAGCGTCAGCGCGAACGTCGCGTACGACGGGATGCCCAGCCCCCGGTGGAACCCGCCGATCGCCACCCATCCCAGGTGCTCGTGCACCAGATAGAACGGGTAGGTCAGCGCGCCCGCGAACGGCAGCCAGCGCCATGTCGCCCAGTCCGTCCTGCCCAGGGCCACCGCCGCGACGGCCGCGTAGCCGAGGGCGAGGACGGCGATGACGACGTAGGCGGAGCGGGTGGAGAAGTAGTGGGGGTTCGGCGGGTGGACGAGGCCCGCCACCGCGTAGTGCTGGCCGAGCAGGAAGCTCACGCCCACGATGCCCCAGGCCAGGGCGTCATTGCCGAAGCGGTGCACCAGGTAGAGGCCGATGCCGCCGATGAAGAAGGCGGAGTGCTCCGGCATGAACACCACGCGCAGGAACTCGACGTGCGAGGCGGAGGTGATCACCGTCATCAGCGTCCACACCGCGCAGAACAGCATCACCCGCCGTCGCGAGGCCCCGGGAAGTACGACGAACAGCGCGAAGAGCGCATAGAAGCGCAGCTCCGCCCAGAGCGTCCAGCACACCCCCAGCACCCGGTCGGCGCCGACGGGCATCTGGAGCATGCTGAGGTTGACGAGTGTGTCGCTGGGGGAGAGCGTCTTGTACGTCACCCACGGCAGCGCGAACACCAGCGTGACCAGGACGATCGCGGCCCAGTAGGCGGGGTAGAGCCGGGACGCGCGCGAGGCGACGAAGGACCGCAGCGGCCGGCCCCAGCCGCTCATGCAGATCACGAACCCGCTGATGACGAAGAAGATCTGCACCCCGAGGCAGCCGTAGGCGAACGCCGAGGACAGGTGCGGGAACTCATGACGGGGCGAGGCGCCCCACGCCCGGCTGACGTCGCCGTCCCGCCCGCCGTAGTGGTAGAGCGCCACCATCAGCGCGGCGACGAGCCGCAGCCCGTCCAGGGCGTACAGGCGTCCCGACGACCGGGCCCGGGTCTGCTCCGCACGCGGTGTGGGCAGGGAGGGAGCGGGGGCGGAGGCGGACGTGGGGCTTGTGACCGTCATGCGGGAGTCGCTTTCTTCGGCCTCGTCAGCCGCCGCTTCATGGCCCGCGCCCGGCGGGCGACCCTTCGGACGGCGGGATTGCGGGGGAGGAAGGAGAGTTGGGAGGGGATCGCGCCGGGGAGGGCGAGGGCGGTGAGACGGCGGCGTTTGAAGTAGCGCCAGGTGTTGGGGGTGAGCTGGGTGGACAAGTAGCGTTCCGCCGCCGGGCGGAGGGCCGGGTAGATCTGGGGCTGCATCGCGTAGCCCACTGCGGCGAGGAGGTCGCTGAGGTCCTCGGGTGCGGGCGCGGGCGGGGCCGATGCGGTGCCGTCGTCCTCCAGGTCCGGCAGCAGCGCGTCCACGATCGTCACCGGTACGCGGTTGCTGTTCTGGTACGGCGTGAGGCGTTCCAGCAGCAGATCCGTGCCGGCGCGGGCCACGGGCAGGCCGTGGAACGTGCGGGCGGTCAGCAGCGCGGTCGAGAAGCAGGCGACGACCAGCGCGGGCCGCAGCCGCTGGTAGATCACCTCGGCCAGTACGGGCACGTCCAGGACCGTCAGCCGGGCGTCGAGCCGGGCGGCCTCCTCCTCCAGCATCCGCGACCAGCGGGCCGGCGCCGAGGGGTGCGGCTTGAAGAGGACGTCGCGGTGGCCGAGCCGGACCGCGCCGCGCAGCATTCGTACGTGCAGCCGCTCCTCCTCCTCGGGGGAGAGGATGTCCAGCGCCGACAGGTACTGCCCGAGGAGCAGGACCGCGCCCTCGGGGGCCTCCGGCAGGTCGGGGCAGCTCTCGGAGAGCTCAGCCAGCACCTTGGCGAATGCCTCGCCGGGCACGGTCTCCGACTCGACCCCGAACTCCGTGAGCAGCAGCGGTCTCAGCCCGGGCACGAGGTCCAGGTGGAGCAGTCGCCGTACGCGCGTGCCGATCAGCGGATCGAGCTTGCTGCGGGTGGGCCCGTAGCTCATCAGCCCGTCCGCGTAGACGTCCAGGGGCGCGTCGGGGAACACCTGGGCGAGGGCGAGGGCCGGGTTGACCTGGATGGACTCGAGGACGATCGCCACGTCGTCCGTGCCGAGCCCCCACAGCAGCCGCAGATAGCGCTCCCAAAGAGGGGCGTCGTCGGGGCGCGGGGACCAGCCGGCGGGGTGGAAGGGGCTGATCGCGTCGTTCCAGGACAGCACCCCGTCGAAGCGGGCGAGCAGCCGCTCGAAACCGGGGGCTTGGTCGGGGCCCGGGGTGGTCTCGGGGATGGCGGCGGTGTTGGCGACGACCAGGTAGCGGCGCTCGGCGGCGGGCAGTTGTCCCGCGTCGAGGGCGGCGGCGAGCGTGGCGGCGCCGTAGAGCGTGGAGACGAGCAGCAACTGCACACGCGGACGGGTCGGCGGGCGGGAGTCCATCAGGCGGCCGCCCCCAGTCGGGCCGGAACGGACCGGACCGGCCTGCGGCGCAATCGGCGCAGCCGGGCCGCCCGGTCCTCGTCCATGGAATTCAGCGCGTCCTTGACGAGTTCCCGGGGCATGCGCCGCAAGGCGTCCGCACTCAGGGAACGCAACGCCCGTGCTACTTCGGGTTCGAATCGTTCGATGGTCCCCAACTGATGGGACATAATCGCGCAGTACGTTCGAACGGCCTTGGGAAGAAGCTTTTCCGCCTCCGGGTCCGTCGCCGTTTCCTCGATTACCTGATCGAATGCGCGCAGGAAATGGAGCTGGCGTACGTCACCGATCTGCGTGAGCGAAGTGGCGACCCCCCGGCGGTAGAACACCCCGAGCAGCCCGGTCACCGCGAAGGACCGCGCCTCGCGGTGCAGCCGCCAGATCCACGGCCGGTCCTCGGCGGTGCGCAGTCCGTGGGTGAAGTGCAGCAGGCCCTCGTCCAGCAGCCGCCGGTGGTAGATCCCTGCCCAGGCGTAGGCGTAGTCGACGGACGTGGAGCGGTCGGCCGGCAGTATGGCCCCGCGCGGCGACAGCGCGACCCCCCGTCGTCCGACGGGCACCCGGTGGACCGTCCGCGCCCGTCCCGTGCACTGGACGTGGTCGGTACGGACGAAGTCGACGCCCAGTTCCTCCGCCACCGCGAGGAGCCGCCCGTAGTGGCCGGGGGCCAGCCAGTCGTCGCCGTCGAGGAAGGTCACGTACTCGCCGCGCGCCAGATCCAGGCCGGTGTTGCGGGCCGTGGCGAGGCCGCCGTTCTCCTCGTGCCGCACCAGCACCGCGCCCGGCACCTCGCGCCCGGCGCGCTCCAGGATCTCCGGTGTCCCGTCCGTCGAACAATCGTCGACGAGAATGAATTCGAAGTCCTCGCGTGCGTTCGCACTCAGGCTTCGCAGTGTGTCGGGAGCGTATGTCTGCACGTTGAAGAACGGCACGATGACCGAGAGCTTGACCACCCGCGTGACGCTATGTGGTGCCCCGGCATTCGTTCTGACGAAGGGCACAATGAGAGGTGAACGAAGCGCGGCGGATCGATGAACCGCCCTTGCGCGTCAACCGCTTCGCCGACCGTCGGTGTGCTGTTTACCGGCTGTTGAAGTCCCGTTGGGCAGCCAAACGGAATGCATTTCTATCGTCGGCGATGTGCCATCACGCAATGAATCCCCGCCCCGGGTGGCCGTCCTCGCGGACTCCGACACCCGGTGGAAATGGGGAGCGCTCACCGCACACCGGCTCGCCCCGCGCGGCGCGCTCGACGGCTTCCTGCTGAGAGGACGCGCCACCCCGACGGTCCGCCAGCTCGCCGAGGTCGGGATCCGCGCGGACGCCCTGCGCGAGGTCACCGGCGCGGAGTTCACCCGGGCGGCGGGCCGGGAACGGTACGACGTGGTCGTCCTGGCCTGTGTCGGCGGCGCCGTGCAGGCGATGCTCCACGGCCTGGCTCACGCGTGGGGCCCGGCACCCGCGCCCCGCCCCGTCGTCGTCACCGGCTACGTCGGCGTCGTCTACGAGAAGCTCGCCGACGGCCTGCTGCTGCGGCACGGCGCGGACGTCGTCCTCGCCAACTCCCAGGACGACGCCGAGCGTTTCCGCGCGGTCTACGAGGGCGTGGACGCCCCTTCCGACAGCGTGATCGAGTGCGCACTGCCCTTCCTGGAGGGAGGGGAACGCGGGCGGAACGAAGCGACTGAGGGTGAAGTCCGGCCGTTCACCGTGGTGTTCGCCGCCCAGCCCTCCGTGCCGGACAGCCGCGCCGACCGGGCGTACCTCCTCGAACGCGCCGTACGGCACGCCCGCACCCACCCCGACCGGGATGTCCTCATCAAACTGCGCAGCAAGCCCGGCGAGCACACCACGCACATCGAGGAACTCCCGTACCAGAAGCTCGTCCACCGGCTTCCCGGCGGCCTGCCGCCCAACTGCCGCCTCGTCTACGGGCACATGGGCGACGTCCTCGACCGCACCGACCTCCTGGTCACGGTCAGCTCCACCGCCGCCCTCGAAGCCCTCCACCGGAACGTGCCGACCGCCGTCCTCACCGACCTCGGCATCCGCGAAGCCCTCGGCAACCACCACTTCCTCGGCTCCGGCTGCCTCGCCTCCTGGGACCACCTCGACGCGGGCCACCTGCCCCGGCCGGACCCCGCCTGGACGGCCCGCCAGGGCGTCGCCACGGACCGGCCCCACGAGCGCGCGTTCGACTCGGCACGCGCCCGCGTCGCCGAACTCGCCCGCCGCGCCGCGCCCCCGCCGCTCGCCCCCTACTACACGGCGGAGACCGCCCCCGGCTACCTCCCCGGCATCCTCGCCCGCTATGGCTTCGACCCCGCAGGCCGCCCCCTGCGCGAGCCGGCCGCGCCCGGCCGCGAGGAGAGCGCGCTGCGCCGCGCCACCCGGAGCGCCCTCCGGGAGGCCGCGCGCGGGGCGTACCGGCACGGGGTGCAGCGCGTGGCGCCCGTCATCCGCCGGCTGGGGGAGCTGTGACCGAGGAGTACGCCATGTCATCCGTTCTGGCCGTCATCCCCGCCCGCGGCGGCTCCAAGGGGGTGCCCGGCAAGAACCTCGCCCCCGTCGGCGGCGTCCCGCTCGTCGCCCGCGCGGTCCGCGCCTGCCGGGCGGCCCGCCTGGTCACTGACGTCGTCGTCTCGACGGACGACCCGGCCATCGCGGCGGCCGCCCGGGCCGCGGGCGCGGAAGTCGTCCAGCGGCCCCCGGCGATCGCGGGGGACACGGCGACGAGCGAGGCGGCGGTGCTGCATGCGATGGATGCGTATGAAGCGATGCGGGGCCGGCCGGTCGGGACGGTGCTGCTGGTGCAGTGCACCAGCCCGTTCCTCACGGCGGAGGACGTGGACGGGGTGGCTTCCGCTGTCGTGGAGGGCGGGGCGGACTCCGCGCTGACGGTCGCGCCCTTCCACGGCTTCGTGTGGCGGGAGGGGGCGGAGCCCCCGGTTACGGGAATGGGCGGGATCGGGGAGCAAACCGCCGGAGGCCACGGCGTCAACCACGACAAGACCCACCGCCCCCGCCGCCAGGACCGCCCCCAGGACCTCCTCGAAACCGGCGCCGCCTACGCCATGGAAGCCACCGGCTTCCGCGAGAACCGGCACCGTTTCTTCGGCCGCACCGAACTCGTCCGCACCGCCCCCTCCCGCGTCCTGGAGGTCGACGACCCCCACGACCTCGCCCGCGCCCGCGCGCTCGCGCCCCTGCTCGATGCCGCCCCCACCGCGCTGCCGCGCCGCGAGAACGTCGACGCCGTCGTCCTCGACTTCGACGGCACCCAGACCGACGACCGCGTCCTCATCGACGCCGACGGGCGCGAGCTCGTCGCCGTCCACCGCGGGGACGGCCTCGGCGTCGCCGCGCTGCGCCGGGCGGGGCTGGCGGTGCTGATCCTGTCCACCGAGACCAACCCCGTCGTCGCCGCGCGCGGCCGCAAGCTCGGTGTGCCCGTGATCCACGGCAGCGAGCGCAAGGACGTCTCGCTCAAACAGTGGTGCGAGGAGCACGGCATCGACCCCCAGCGGGTGCTCTACGCCGGCAACGACGTCAACGACCTGCCCTGCCTGGGCCTCGTCGGCTGGCCCGTGGCCGTGGCCGACGCCCACGGCGCCGTACGCGCCGCCGCCCGTGCCGTGACCGCCGCCCCGGGCGGCCGGGGCGCCGTCCGCGAGATCGCCACCTGGCTCCTCGGCGAGGACCTCGGCGGCACCAGCGCCTGACCCCGAACCCGACCGCCCCACCCCCGTCACCAAAGGAACCGCCCCATCATGAATCCAGCACCGCGCAGCACGATCGGCAGCGGAAACCGCACCCGGCTCCTCGGCGACCGGCCCGTCGGCCCCGGGCACCCCGTCTACGTCACCGGTGAGATCGGCATCAACCACAACGGCGACCTCGACACCGCCCTCGCCCTCGTCGACGCCGCCGCCGACGCCGGCTGCGACGCCGTGAAGTTCCAGAAGCGCACCCCCGAGATCTGCACCCCGCGCGACCAGTGGGAGCTGGAACGCGACACGCCATGGGGCCGGATGACGTACATCGACTACCGCCACCGGGTGGAATTCGGCGAGGACGAGTACCGCGCCATCGACGAGCACTGCAAGGGGCGCGGCATCGCGTGGTTCGCCTCGCCCTGGGACACCGAGTCCATCGCGTTCCTGGAGAAGTTCGACGTCCCGGCCCACAAGGTGGCCTCCGCCTCCCTCACCGACGACGAACTGCTGCGCGCCCTGCGCGCCACCGGCCGCACGGTGGTCCTCTCCACCGGGATGTCCACGCCCAAGCAGATCCGGCACGCCGTCGAGGTGCTGGGCAGCGACAACATCCTGCTCTGCCACGCGACCTCGACGTACCCGGCCAAGGCCGCCGAGCTCAACCTCCGGGTGATCAACACCCTGATGGCCGAGTACCCCAACGTCCCCATCGGCTACTCCGGCCATGAGACGGGCCTCCAGACCACCCTCGCCGCCGTCGCCCTCGGCGCCGCCTTCGTCGAGCGCCACATCACCCTCGACCGCGCCATGTGGGGCTCCGACCAGGCCGCGTCCGTCGAACCCGGCGGACTGAGCCGGCTCGTGCGCGACATCCGCGTCGTGGAGGAGTCGCTGGGCGACGGGGTCAAGCGGGTGTACGACAGCGAGCTGGGGCCGATGCGCAAGCTGCGCCGGGTCGCGGGCGTCGTCGCCGAGGCGGACGACCGCGAACCCGTCGCGGTCTGACGGGCCCGGCCGTGACCCCACCCGAGGGGCCGGCCGACGGACCGGTCCCGGAGGCGGCGGAGGCTCCCGTCCGCCGCCTCCGGGGCCCACGTCGGCCCGACGCCCCCACCCTGGCCTTCGTCGAGAGCCCGGTCCAGCTGCTGAACGTCCTCGAATGGGCGTACCACGCAGGGCGGCGCACCGCCCTCGAAAGCCCCGGCACCCGGCCGTTGTGCGAGGGCGTGCCGCGCCAGCCCGGCGTCCGGGACATCACCCCGCTCGGCGGTGATCTGCTCGTCGTCGTCCTCGCCCCGCACGACCCCATGACCCGCGGCCAACTGCGGCGCATGGCCGAACTGGCCCGGGACCAGGGCCACCGGGTGCGCTGGGAGGAGGCCCGGGGCGGGCCGGGGGCGCCCGTCGCCACCGTCGGCACGCTCGCCGGGCCGCTGCGCAGGGCGCGGCGTGTCGTCATCGGCGACCCGTTCTCGCGCTACGTCCAGTTGCTGCTGACCATCACCCGGGCGCGGGAGCTGATCGTGGTGGACGACGGCACCGCGACCATGGAGTTCGTCTCCCAACTCGCCAGGGGCGAACGCTTCGTACGCTGGCACCGGCGCAACACCACCCCGGGGGCGCGCGACATCATCTTCGCGCCCGTATCGGCATCAGCGCGCCGGAAACTCACTCCGAACGACCACCGTTCGGTGGAAATCTTCACCTCGATGCCCGTGGAACCGCCACCCGGAGTGACGGTCACGGCCAATGACTTCGCCTGGACCCGGGCCACCCATGGCCCGCCCACCCTCACCCGGGGCACCGATCTGGTGGGCACCTCGCTCGTCGAGACCGGGGTCGTGGACCCCGAGCGCTATCTCGAAGCGGTCGCCTCCCTCGCCCGCGCCCACGGCGCCACCCGCTACTTCGCCCACCGTCGCGAGAGCACCGACAAGCTCCGCCGCATAGCCGTTGAGCTGGGGCTTGAGGTCGTCCGCCCCGAGCTCCCGCTGGAGCTGATCGCCCGGCGCGGGCCCATCGGACGCACGGTGCTGAGCTTCCCCTCCACCGTCGTCCACACCCTGCCCCCGGCCCTCGCCGGCACCGGGGTGACCGTCGCCGTCTGCGACATCGACCCCGCCTGGCTCACCGAGCACGCCTCACCCCGGGCCGAAGGTTTTCTCTCCGGAGTCACGGACAGCGCGCGCGCCGTACGCCGCGTACCGTACGCGCCCGTTCCGTCGGGGCGTGTCGCCGAAGGTACGCCGTAAATACGGGTCATACCCCTCGGTCAACCCATCCATGCGGCTGAACTTTTCGCGATCGAGGGACAGTTGCCCCATTCGGGGCTCTACTCTTCACAGGGTGAATCACCTGATGCCCTGCGAAGCCGATCCCGAAACCACCGAAGGCGAACTTCCCGGTCTGCTCCCCTCCGGGCTGCGCAGCGAACTCATCGCGTTCCGGCGTGACTTGCATATGCACCCGGAGCTGGGAAACCGTGAGTTCCGTACCACCGCGCAGATCCGGGCGAGGCTGGAAAAGGCAGGGCTCAGACCGCGTACGCTCGCGGGCGGCACGGGGCTGATCTGCGACATCGGGCGGGACAGCGCCACGCGCGCCGCCAACGGCGGCCGGCGGCCCGTCCTCGCGCTGCGCGCCGACCTCGACGCGCTGCCCATCCCGGACACCAAGACCGTCCCCTACCGCTCGACCATCCCCAAGATGGCCCACGCCTGTGGTCACGACGTCCACACCACTGTCGTCCTGGGCGCCGGCCTGGTCCTGGCGGACCTGGCCGAGCAGGGACTGCTGCCCAATCCGGTGCGGCTGATCTTCCAGCCCGCCGAGGAGGTGCTGCCCGGCGGCGCGCTCGACGCGATCGAGTGCGGGGCGCTGGACGGCGTGGGCCGCATCATCGCCGTGCACTGCGACCCCAAGGTGGAGGTCGGCCGGCTGGGCCTGCGGGTCGGCCCCATCACCTCCGCCTGCGACCGGCTGGAGGTCCGCCTCGCCGGCCCCGGCGGCCACACCGCCCGCCCCCACCTCACCACCGATCTGGTGACGGCCGCCGCCAGGATCGCCACCGACGTCCCGGCCGTGCTCGCCCGGCGGGCCGACGCCCGCTCGGGGCTCTCCCTCACCTGGGGACGGCTGGAGACCGGGCACGCCCCCAATGTCATCCCGCAGCACGCCGAGCTCTCCGGCACGGTCCGCTGCCTGGACCTCCACGCCTGGCGGGAGGCCGCCGACCTGGTGCACGCCGCGGTCGACGAGGTCGCCGCCCTCCACCGGGCCAAGACGGAGATCGACTACATCCGCGGCGTCCCGCCCGTGGTCAACGACGCCGAGGTCACCGGGCTGCTCCGGCGCGCCATGGCCGCCCGCCGGGGGAGGTACTCCTTGGAGGACACCGAGCAGAGCCTGGGCGGCGAGGACTTCTCCTGGTACCTGGAGCACGTACCGGGTGCGATGGCCCGGCTCGGGGTACGTCCGGTGGGGGATACGACCCGCCGTGACCTGCATTGCGGCGATTTTGATGTTGACGAGGAAGCGATCGCCGTGGGGGTGGAGCTCTTTACCGCCGCAGCATTGCTGGACGGCAACCGAATGTAGGCATTCGGGTCAAGAAGGGTTGACGACGATCCGATAACGGCTTCCTAGCACCCCTTTTATCTGTATCTACGCGCGTTACGATGCCCGCGAAAGACAGCGCCAATGGAGGCGCTTCGAGTGAAGGGGCCCCTCGTGCGCCGGGTATCCACTATCGCCGTCGCGGGCATCAGCACCGCGGCTCTCGCATTCACTCTCACCGCCTGTGGTGAGTCCTCGACCGAGTCCAGCAGCGGCGGAAAGGGCGTCGGTCTGGCGTTCGACGTCGGTGGCCGTGACGACCACTCCTTCAACGAGTCCGCCGCCCGTGGCGTGGACAAGGCTCAGAAGGAGCTGGGTGTCCAGAGCAAGCTGATGACCGCCAAGAACGGCGAGACCGAGGCCGACCGCGAGCAGCGGCTGACCTCCCTCGCCGAGTCGGGCTACAACCCCGTCATCGGCGTCGGCTTCAACTACTCCAAGTCGATCGAGAAGGTCGCCAAGGACTTCCCGAAGACCACCTTCGGCATCGTCGACTCCGTTGCCCCCGGCAACAACATCGACAGCATCACCTTCGGTGAGCACGAGGGCTCCTACCTCGCGGGCGTCGCCGCCGCGCTGAAGTCCAAGAACCACAAGGTCGGCTTCATTGGCGGTGTGAACAACGCCCTGATCCAGAAGTTCCAGGCCGGCTTCGAGCAGGGCGCGAAGGACACGGACAGCAGCGTCCAGATCACCTCGCAGTACCTGTACCCGAACAACGACAAGGGCTTCAACGACCCGGCGGCCGCCAAGGACAAGGCCAAGGGCATGCTCGACTCGGGCATCGACGTGATCTACACCGCCGCCGGTCTCTCCGGCAACGGTTCGATCGAGGCCATCGCCGGCCAGAAGGGCGCCTGGGCGATCGGTGTCGACTCCGACCAGTACCAGCAGCCCGGCCTGGAGAAGTACAAGAGCTCCATCCTCACCTCCGTGGTGAAGAACGTGGACGTGGCGGTCTTCGACCTCATCAAGAGCGTCAAGGACGGCAAGCCGCTCACGGGCCCGCACGCCTACCTGCTCAAGGACGGCGGCGTGTCGCTGGCCACCTCCGGTGGTCAGATCGACGACATCAAGGACAAGATCGAGGCCGCGAAGAAGAAGATCGTGGACGGCCAGGTCAAGGTCCGCACCGCCCCGTGACGTGAGTGACCGGTTCCGGCCGGTCCGTCATGACGTCATGACAGCGGGCCCGGGGGCGGGGGAGCTCCCCCGCCGCCGGGCCCGTACATACGAGCCAACGCTACGCGCGTAGCACGGCGTTGACGCGTGTAGCGTCGCCCCCGCCCCGCCGAACCCACCGACCCCCGCACGGCCGGTCCGGCTTTCCTCCCGCTCCCTTCCCCGAGGAGAGTGCGCCATCAAAGCGTCCACCGAAGAGCCCAGCAAGGAGCCAGCCGCCCCGGCGGTAGAGCTCGAGGGCATCACCAAGCGGTTCCCCGGTGTCGTGGCCAACCACGACATCCGCCTCACGGTCCGCCGCGGCACCGTCCACGCCCTCTGCGGCGAGAACGGCGCCGGCAAGTCGACCCTGATGAAGATCCTCTACGGCATGCAGAAGCCGGACGAGGGCACCATCACCCTCGACGGCGAGCAGGTCTCCCTCCACAGCCCCGCCGACGCCATCTCGCGCGGCATCGGCATGGTGCACCAGCACTTCATGCTGGCCGACAACCTCACGGTCCTCGAGAACGTCGTCCTCGGCGCCGAGAAGCTCCACGGCATCGGCAACAAGGCCCGTAAGAAGATCAAGGAGATCTCCGACGCCTACGGTCTGGGCGTGCGCCCCGACGTCCTCGTGGAGGACCTCGGCGTCGCCGACCGTCAGCGTGTGGAGATCCTCAAGGTCCTCTACCGGGGTGCCCGCACCCTGATCCTCGACGAGCCCACCGCCGTCCTGGTCCCCCAGGAGGTCGACGCGCTCTTCGACAACCTGCGCGAGCTCAAGGCCGAGGGCCTGACGGTCATCTTCATCTCGCACAAGCTGGGCGAGGTGCTCTCCGTCGCCGACGACATCACCGTCATCCGGCGCGGCACCACCGTCGGCACCGCGATCCCCAGCGAGACCACCCCCAAGCAGCTCGCCGAGCTGATGGTGGGCGAGGAGCTGCCCTCGCCGGAGACCCGTGAGTCCACGGTCACCGACGTGCCCATGCTCACCGTCGACGGTCTCCACCTGTCCGCCACCGACTCCGACGGCGTAGTCCGCGCGGTGCTCGACGGCATCGCCTTCACCATCCACAAGGGCGAGGTCCTCGGCCTCGCGGGTGTCGAGGGCAACGGTCAGGCGGAGCTCGTCGAGGCCATCATGGGCATGCGGACCCCGGACGGCGGTGTCGTCACCCTCGACGGCGCCGACATCACCAAGACCCCCACGCGCAAGCGGCGCGAGGGCGGCATGGGGTACATCCCCGAGGACCGCCACCGCCACGGCCTGCTGCTGGAGGCCCCGCTGTGGGAGAACCGCATCCTCGGCCACGTCACCGAGAAGCCCAACAGCAAGGGCGGGCTCCTCGACACCAAGGCCGCCCGTGAGGACACCGAGCGGATCGTCCGCGAGTACGACGTCCGCACGCCCGGCATCGAGGTCACCGCTGCCTCCCTGTCCGGCGGCAACCAGCAGAAGCTGATCGTCGGCCGCGAGATGAGCCACAACCCCAAGCTCCTCATCGCCGCGCACCCCACCCGGGGCGTGGACGTCGGCGCGCAGGCGCAGATCTGGGACCAGATCCGCGAGGCGCGCCGCGAGGGCCTGGCGGTGCTGCTGATCTCCGCCGACCTGGACGAGCTGATCGGCCTCTCCGACACGCTCCGGGTGATGTTCCGCGGCCGCCTGGTCGCCGACGCGGACCCCGCGACGATCACTCCGGAGGAGCTGGGCTCCGCCATGACGGGCGCGGCATCGGGCCACCTCGAGCACGAGGAGGGCGCCGAGGAGGCGCCGGAGCCCTCGGAGCCCTCGGATTCCGGGGACGCCCCGGAGGCTCCGGAAGCCCCGGCCGAGGATGCGGACAAGTCCGCCGAGGACGCGGACAAGCCCGCCAAGGACGACAAGTCCTCCGAGGAGACCTCCTCGGAGGAGAAGAACGACGAGAACCGGGAAGGCGGTGACTCGAAGTGAAGAAGTTCGACAAGAACAAGCTGATCCTTGGCCTCGCCGCCCCGGCCCTGGCCATCGTCACCGCGCTGGTGATCACGTCGATCATCATCGGGGCCACCGGCAAGGACCCCTTCCACGCCTACCAGGTGATGGTTGACTTCGGCTCCAAGGCCGACAGCCAGGTCTGGATCATCAATAAGGCGACGCCGTACTACCTGTCCGCGCTGGCCGTGGCCATCGGCTTCCGGATGAACCTGTTCAACATCGGCGTCGACGGCCAGTACCGCATCGCGGCGTTCTTCGCCGCCGTGGTCGGCGGCGCGCTGACGATGCCGGGCATCATCCAGATCCCGCTGATCATCGTCGTCGCGATGGCGGTCGGCGCCCTCTGGGCCGGTATCGCCGGTCTGCTGAAGGTCACCCGCGGCGTCAACGAGGTCATCAGCACGATCATGCTGAACGCCATCGGCGCCTCGGTGATCGGCTACTTCCTCCAGGACGGCCGCCTCGCGCAGAAGGAGGGCAACCTGATCCACACGCCCTACCTGCCCGACTCGGCCCACTTCTTCGAGCTCCCGACCCAGCCCAAGCCCATCTACGGCTTTGTGGTGATCGCCGCCCTCGCCGGCGCCGCCTACTGGTTCGTGCTCAACCGCACCCGCTTCGGCTTCGACCTCCGCACCGTCGGCCGGTCCGAGTCCGCGGCCCACGCCTCCGGCGTGAGCGTCAAGCGCATGGTGATCACCTCCATGCTGCTGTCCGGTGCCATCGCCGGTCTCGTCGGCATGCCGACCCTGCTCGGCGTGTCGTACAACTACGGCACCGACTTCCCGGCCGGTATCGGCTTCACCGGTATCGCCATCGCGCTGCTCGGCCGCAACAACCCCATCGGCATGGCGCTCGCCGCCCTGCTCTGGGGCTTCCTGGAGCGCACCGGCACCCAGCTGGAGTTCGAGGGCTACGCCCAGGAGATCGTCGGCGTGATCCAGGGCGTCATCGTCCTGTGCGTCGTCATCGCCTACGAGATCGTGCGCCGGTACGGCCTCAAGGCCCAGCAGCGCAAGGTCGGCGAGGAACTCGCCGCCCAGGCCCGTAAGAGCGACAAGGCGGAGGTTTCCGCGTGAGCACCACCTTCACCTCCGCCATCGCGGAGAAGCTGTCCGGCAGGAACCGGCCGGACAACAAGCGGAGCAAGCTCTCCACCCCCGTCGTCCTGCTGATCATCGCGGGCGCGATGATCCTGCTGGCCGCCCTGCGCGCGATCACCGGCGCGAACGACCTGACCTCCTCCGGTCAGTTCTCCGGCGCCCTCGCCGCCGCCGTGCCCATCGGCCTCGCCGGTCTCGGCGGTCTGTGGGCCGAGCGCGCCGGCGTCGTCAACATCGGCCTCGAAGGCATGATGATGCTCGGCACGTTCTGTGCCGGCTGGATGGGCTGGCAGCACGGCCCGTGGGTGGCGGCTCTCGCCGGCGTCGTCGGCGGTGCCGTCGGCGGTCTCATCCACGCCGTCGCGACCGTCACCTTCAACGTCGACCACATCATCTCCGGTGTGGCGATCAACATCCTGGCCCTGGGCGTCACCCAGTACCTGGCCAAGATGTGGTTCGGCGCCGAGGGCAGCGCCGCGCAGAAGGCGGGCGGCAACGACAAGCAGTCGCCGGTCATGGAGAACATGCCCAACTTCTCCATCCCGGGCCTGTCCGACTGGCTGCACTCGATCGAGAAGCACCACTGGTTCCTCGTCTCCGACGTCGCCGGTGTCCTCGACGGCCTCGTCTCCGACGTGTCCTGGCTGACGATCGTCGCCGCGCTGCTGTTCGTCGGCACGTTCTTCGTGCTGTGGCGCACGGCCTTCGGTCTGCGCCTGCGCTCCTGCGGCGAGAGCCCGGTGGCCGCCGAGTCCCTCGGCGTCAACGTCTACAAGTACAAGTACGCGGCCGTCATCGTCTCCGGCGCCATGGCCGGCCTCGGTGGCGCGTTCCTCGCCATCGGCACCCACATGTACTCCGACGGTCAGACCGGCGGGCGCGGCTACATCGGTCTCGCCACGATGATCTTCGGTAACTGGCGGCCGGGCGGCGTCGCCATGGGCGCCGGCCTGTTCGGCTTCATGGACAGCCTCCAGCTGCGCTCCGGCGGCCCGACCGTCCACGCGCTGCTGCTGCTCGTGGCGGTGCTGCTGGCCGGCCTGGCCCTGTGGCGCCTGAAGCAGGGCAAGAAGAAGCCCGCGATCATCAGCGGTGTCATCGCCGCGGCCCTGGTCCTTTGGTACGCGCTGACCAAGACCGTTCCGCTGGAGTTCGTCGACGCCACCCCGTACGTCGCGACCCTGCTGGTCCTGTCGCTGTCCGCGCAACGCCTGCGGATGCCCAAGGCCGACGGCAAGCCGTACCGGAAGGGTCAGGGCAAGTGACCGACTCCCCTGACTGGGAGGCCCTGCGCGGCCGGGCCCGGGACGCCATGTCCCGGGCCTACGCCCCGTACTCCGAGTTCCCCGTCGGCTCGGCGGCCCTGGTGGACGACGGCCGCGTCGTCACCGGCTGCAATGTGGAGAACGCCGCCTACGGCGTCGCCCTCTGCGCCGAGTGCGGCATGGTCTCCGAGCTGATCGCCACCGGCGGCGGCCGCCTGACCCACTTCACCTGCTGCGACCGCCACGGCAACATCCTGATGCCGTGCGGCCGCTGCCGTCAGCTCCTCTGGGAGCACGGCGGCCCCGAGCTGGAAGTGGACACGACGAAGGGCATCCGCCCGTTGGCGGAGCTGCTGCCCGACGCGTTTGGGCCCGCCGACCTGAATCGTTAAAGATGTTCCCAAGCGCCGGACGGGCTGATGCTTCAGCCCGTCCGGGTCACTTTCCGGCCCCGGGAAGCCCTGAGGACGCACGAACTTAAGGAAAATGTGCTGATGGACGCCATTTCCGTAATCCGCACCAAGCGTGACCGCGGCCGTCTGAGCGACGAGCAGATCGACTGGATGATCGACGCGTACACGCGCGGCGAGGTCGCCGACGAGCAGATGTCCTCGCTCGCGATGGCCATCCTTCTCAACGGCATGGACCGCGCGGAGATCGCCCGCTGGACCGCCGCGATGATCAAGTCCGGCGAGCGCATGGACTTCTCCTCCCTGCCCGTGCCCACCGCGGACAAGCACTCCACCGGTGGTGTCGGCGACAAGATCACCCTCCCGCTGGCCCCCCTCGTCGCCGCCTGCGGCGCGGCCGTCCCGCAGCTCTCCGGCCGCGGCCTCGGCCACACCGGTGGCACCCTCGACAAGCTGGAGTCCATCCCCGGCTGGCGGGCGCTGCTCTCCAATGACGAGATGCTGGACGTCCTGCGCAACGTGGGCTCGGTCATCTGCGCCGCCGGCGACGGCCTGGCCCCGGCCGACAAGAAGCTCTACGCCCTGCGCGACGTCACGGGCACTGTCGAGGCCATCCCGCTGATCGCCTCGTCCATCATGTCGAAGAAGATCGCCGAGGGCACGGGCTCGCTCGTCCTCGACGTGAAGGTCGGCTCGGGCGCCTTTATGAAGAACCTCGCGGACGCCCGTGAGCTCGCCTCCACGATGGTCGGCCTCGGCACCGACCACGGCGTCAAGACCGTGGCCCTGCTCACCGACATGTCGACCCCGCTCGGCCTCACCGCGGGCAACGCCCTCGAGGTCCGCGAGTCCGTCGAGGTCCTCGCGGGCGGCGGCCCGGCGGACGTCGTCGAGCTCACCATCGCCCTGGCCCGCGAGATGCTCGACGCGGCCGGCATCAAGGACGCCGACCCGGCCAAGGCGCTGGCCGACGGCTCCGCGATGGACGTCTGGCGCCGCATGATCATCGCCCAGGGCGGCGACCCGGACGCCACCCTGCCGGTCGCCCGCGAGCAGCACGTGGTGACGGCCGCCGAGTCCGGCGTCCTCACCAAGCTGGACGCCTACGCCGTCGGCGTCTCCGCCTGGCGCCTGGGCGCGGGCCGCGCGCGCAAGGAGGACCCGGTGCAGGCCGGCGCGGGCATCGAGATGCACGCCAAGCCGGGCGACACGGTCAAGGCGGGCCAGCCGCTGATGACCCTCAACACCGACACGCCGGAGAAGTTCGAGTACGCGCTCAAGGCTCTTGAGGGCGGCGTCGAGATCTCCGCGGCGGGCACGGAGTTCACGCCGAACCCGATCGTGCTGGACCGCATCGCGTAATCGCCGATACCGGCGCTGATGCACCGAAAGCCCCCGCCGAAGGCGGGGGCTTTTCGCTTTGCTCGCGAGGGATCGCGAGGGATCAGGCCTTCTTCACCACGCTGGACTTGAGCTGCATGGCACCGAAGCCCTCGATCTTGCAGTCGATGTCGTGCCCGGCCACGCCGCTCACCAGACGGATGTTGCGGACCTTGGTGCCCGCCTTGATGCCGGTCGGGTGGCCCTTGACCTTCAGGGTCTTCACGACCGTGACGGTGTCGCCGTCGGAGAGGACGTTCCCGACGGAGTCGCGGATCACCCCGCTGTCGCTGTCGTCGCTCGCGGCTGCGGAACCGGCCGCGGGGGTCCACTCGTGCCCACACTCGGGGCAGACGAGCAGGGCGCCCATCTCATAGGTGTAGGTGCTGGAGCACTCGGGGCACGGGGGAAGGGTCTCGTTCACGGAGAAAGGATATTTCAGGGCAAGGGCCCGCGCGTGCGGTGCCGCTGGCCTCGTTTTGTATATTGCGCAAGCCAGGAACTGTTGGTGCGCATGCCCCGTTGATCTTGGCGACGGGGACCGGGAACAGTGGTTTGTGGAGGAAGTACATGGGTTTGCCCCTGACCAAGGGCGGCAATGTGTCGCTGAGCAAGCAGGCCCCGGGCCTGACTGCGGTGACGGTCGGGCTGGGCTGGCGGGTCGGCCCCGCCGCGGGCGCCGACTACGACCTGGACGCCAGCGCCCTGCTGTGCGACCAGGCCGGGAAGGTCCTCTCCGACCGGCACTTCGTCTTCTTCAACAATCTCCGGAGCCCCGACGGTTCGGTCACCCATTCCGGGGACGTGAGCCCGGCCGGGGGAGAGGACCGCGAGCAGATCCAGGTCGACCTCGGAAAAGTCCCGGAGACGGTGACGAAGATCGTCTTTCCTGTCTCCCTCTACGAGGCGGAACAGCGCCGGCAGACGTTCGGCGGGCTCGACGCCGCTCACATCCGCGTCGTGGACCGTGCGGACGGCAGGGAACTGGCCCGCTATGACCTGAAGGGCGACGGCTCGACGGAGACCGCGATGGTCTTCGGCGAGCTCTACCGCCACGGCGCGGAATGGAAGTTCCGCGCGATCGGGCAGGGGTACGCGTCGGGGCTCGCGGGCATCGCGACGGACTACGGCGTGGACGTACTGCGCGAGGCGGCGGCGCAGCCGACGGCTGCGCCGGTTCCGCCCGTGCCGCCGGCTCCTCCGGTACCGATGGCGACGCAGCCCGCAGCACCGGCAGTCGTATCAACTCAATCAACATCCGCACCCGCAGGGAGCTCCACCGTGACGTGTTTCTTCGACCCGAACCATGGCCCCGGCATGACGACGGTCATGTGGTCCCCGCAGTGGGGCGTCCCCCGCCAGATCCAGACCTGCGGCGGCTGCGCCCAGCGCGTCCAGACCACGCCGCCGCCGTACTACACGCCGCAGCAGCCCCAGGCGGGCTACCCCCAGCCGGTCCAGCAGGGTTACCAGCAGCAGGGTTACCAGCAGCAGGGCTACCCCCAGCAGCAGCCCCCCGCCGGCTACCCGCAGCAGCAGGGCGGCCAGCAGCAGGGCCGCCGCTTCGGCACCGGCGCCCTCATCGGCGCGGGCGCGGCGGGCCTCGTCGGCGGCGCGCTCCTCAACGAGGCGATGAGCGACGACGAGCCGGACGTCATCATCAACAACTACTACGAGGACGAGTGATCCCGGCTGCCACCCGGAGCTGACGGAGGACGAAGCGTCTCGCTCACGCCGCGGTACGGGCCAGGAAGAGGCCCGTCCGCGTGTCCAGTTCGAGGGCGCCGCCGTGGGCGTCGATCGTCCGTGACACATCGGAGAGCACTGCCCGACGCGTCTCCTCCGTCAGGATGAGGTACGAGGAGAGGGACGACAGCAGGTCGATGATCCCGGCCGTGGTGCGGGTGTGTCGGGAGAGGTACAGACGGTGTTCCAGGTCGGTGAAGCCCTCCTGGGTCTGCAACTCCTCCCATACCCAGGAGTTCGGGACCATGACCGACTCGCGCGGCTGTGCGTCGACGATCGAGTGCGGCGGCAGCCCGTGGAGGTGGCGGTGGTGCACGGCCCTCAGCTCGTGCCGGAGGTCCTCGTCGGCCACGAGCCAGTCGTTCCAGAACAGGGCGATCGCCCCGCCCGGGAGCAGTAGTTCCTGTGCGCGTCTCCAGCGCACCTCCGGGTCCACCCAGTGCCACGCCTGGCCGGAGAGAAGGAGACCGAAGCGGCGGCCCGAGGGCCGCCGGCTTTCGAAATCGGTTGTCTCGACGGTCACATGGGGCATCCCGGCACAGTGCCGGGCCAGCACGGCGGCCATCCGGGCATCCGGTTCGAGGCAGGTCAGCGTGATGCCGCGAGCGGCGAACGCCAGCGTCGCCTTGCCCGTGCCCGCGCCGACCTCCAGCGCGTCCACGCCCTGCGGACCCGCGAACTCCAGGACATCGGTGACGAGTTCATCCGGATAGCCGGGCCGCGCCGCGTCGTACTGCTCAGCCGCAGCGCCGAAGGCGCCGCGCCGCTCGCGGTGGTCGCTGATGGGGTTCTCGGTCATGGCCCCATGGTGCCGCCGCCGGGCCCCGCATGACATGGAGCGCCGCCGCCCGGTCCGCCTCGCGCCGGTCCCGGCGGCGCGGGGACATGGCGGCGGGCAGGCCGGGTGGGCGCAGCGCGCCGTACGTCGTGAAACGGCGAACGCCACAGGTGTGGCAGCGGGATTCACCACCGGAGTGGGCCCAGCCCGGGTGATTTCGGCAGGCGGAGTGGCGGGATGCTGTCATCGGGGCCACGCCGGGAGGATGTGCGCGTCACGGAAGTGACTGCGGATGGCGACGATGGCGTCGGTGACCTTTTCCTGGTCCCCGTCGGTGTCGGCCGCGCGCCGTGCGGCGACGAGCTCCTTGCACTCAAGGCATCCGGCCGGCGACTTCGCCGGCAAGCCACTGCGGTCCCGGTCCCGGCCGCCCAACACGAACCACGTCGCCTTGCCAGGCCCGGGCCCGTGCGTGCATACGCCCCAGGCGTCCGCTTCGTGCTCGATCAGCATCAGCCCGCGTCCGGACTCGTCCTCCAGGGATGTGAGGCGGCGGCGGAGGGGAAGGCCCGCCGCGCCGTCGTGCACGAACACCCGAAGGTGCTGCGGATCGGCCCACTCCGCGCTCAGCGTGATGTGTGCGCGGCAGGCCTTCGCCTGACAGGCCTTGATCGCGTTCGTCACCGCCTCCGAGGTGAGGGAGACGGCCGCGTCTTCGAGATCGGGCCGCCGCGTCGCGGCGAGCAGGGTGCGCACCGCTTCGCGGGCGGCCCTGACCCATGCGGGGTGGGGTGGGAAGGCGAGGGTGCAGTCGGGGTGGAGGGGGGTTGCCATCGGGGCTCCTGGGTTCGCTGTGACTGCGCACGCGGTGGCGTTGCCCGCGCCAACGGCCTTGTGGACGGGTGCACTTCCGCGCTGCGGTGCGTGTCGGATGAGGGCTTCGACGGTACGGCCACGTGTGGGACGGGTCCAACTGTGTCCACTGAAGACCCCCCGCACGGGTGATGTACGAACGAGTCGGTGGACCCGTGTCCGGGGTGAGCGCAAAACTGCGCGCACACCCATACGGAGGAAGCCATGCCGCCCAGAATCGCTCCGACTGAACGCCAAAAACGGCTGGGAGCGGAGCTGCGAAAGCTCCGGACCCGCGCCCGCATGTCCGGAGACGACGTCGCTGCGCTGATCGACGCCGATCGGTCACGCGTCAGTCACATTGAGGCCGGTCGCGTCGACGTGCCCCGGAACGGCCTGTACAAGTTGCTACGCGCATACGGATGCGTAGACGGTCCGACGTTCGAGGCCCTGATGGCGATGGCCAACGATCGAGGCAAGGGGTGGTGGGACCCGTACAAGGATGTCTTGGGGCGCAGGGCATTGGACTTGGCGGAGTTGGAATCGCGGGCAGTCAGCGTTCGCACTCATGAGCCGTCCGTGATCCCTGGGTTGTTGCAGACTGAGGGGTATGCGCGTGCAGTGATCTCAAGCGTAGAGACTGATCTCGACCACCTTGATCGTTGGGTGGGCTTCAGGCTGGAGCGGCAGCGAGTTCTCGGCGGCTTCAAGAAGTTTCACGCGGTCATCCATGAGTCGGCCCTACGGACATGGGTCGGCGATGCCAAGGTCATGCGTCAGCAGCTCTTGAGGCTTATCGAAGTCGCCCGCTTGCCCCATGTGACGGTCCAGGTCTTCCCGTTCGAGATGGGTCCCTACTCATCCCACAGTCGTTCCTTCATCCTCTTCGGAGGTCCCGCGCCAGGGCTGGACACCCTGTATTGCGAGCATCCGGCGGGTGCAGAATTCAGCGGGGATGGCCACCGTATCGCCCAATGCGCAAGAATGTTTGAGCGGCTGACATCTCTGGCGCTGGCGCCCATCGACCCGGCCGCTGCTCCTGAGAAGCAGGAGGTCCAGGACTCGCTGAGTCTGATTCAGCACGTTCTATATGAACTGCGGTAGGTGGCAGATGCATCAGCATGTATGGCGCAAGTCGTCCTTCAGCACGGGGGCGAACAACGACTGCGTCGAGATCGCCCCCGCCCCCGGCGGCCTCATACGCCTCCGCGAGAGCGACGACCCCACCCGCGTCATCACCACCACCCCCACCACATGGTCCGCGTTCCTCGCGAGCGTCAAGGCGAGGCCGTGGGCCGCTCCGGCAGCGTTAACCACCGCGTGAGGAGGCCCAGGTGGCAGACCCGAGCTGGCGGAAGTCATCGTTCAGCGGAGGAGTCCATGAGGCGGCTCTCCCAGGCCCAGGCGGCGATCTCGACGCGGTTGCGGACGCCGAGTTTGTTCTGGATGGTCGCCAGGTGGCTCTTGACCGTGCTGAGGGTGATGAAGAGGGCCGCGGCGATCTCAAGGTTGGTACGGCCCCTCGCGATGGCGTGGATCACCTCCATCTCGCGCGCGGAGAGCGGTTGGGCGGGTCGGGCGACGGACGTCGTACGGGCCGGGGCGAGGTCGCGGAGCAGTCGCAGGGTGATGGACGGGGAGATCAGGGCGTCCCCGGCGTGTGCGGCGCGGACGGCCTCGGTGAGCAGGGTGGGGGTGGCGCCCTTGAGGACGAAGCCGACCGCCCCGGCGCGCAGTGCGCCGTGGACGTACTCGTCCAGGTCGAAGGTGGTGACGATGACCACCCGCAGCGGGTCGGTGGTTCCGGGTCCGGCCAGGGCGCGGGTGACGTCGATGCCGTCGAGGCCCGGCATCCGGATGTCGACCAGGCACACATCGGGGCGCAGCCGTCGGGCGAGTTCGACCGCCTCGGCACCGTCGGCGGCCTCGCCGACGACGGTGATGTCGTCCTGGTCCTCCAGGATGAGGCGCAGGCCGCTGCGGATCATCGCCTGGTCGTCGGCGAGCAGGACGCGGATGCTCAACGGGTCCCCTTCCCCGGGACGGGCAGGGTGGCCAGGACCGACCAGCCTGTGTCCGGGCCCGGCCCGGCGGACAGGTGGCCACCGAGTGCCTCGACGCGCTCGCGCATGCCGATGAGGCCGTAGCCGCCGTGGTGCTTGTGCCGGGTGTGGCCGGGCGAGGCGTCGTCGGTGATCGTGACGGTCACGCCCTCCGGGCCATGGGCGATGTCGACGATGGCGGAGCGGGCGTGCGCCGCATGGCGGGCGATGTTGGTCAAGGCTTCCTGGACGATCCGGTGGACGGTGGTGGCCACCTCGGGTGGCCAGGGCGTCGGGTCGGGGGGCAGGCGCAGGCTCACCTCGGGACCGTGTCCGTCGAACCGCCCGATCAGTTCGGCCAGTTGCTCAGGTCCCGGCGCCGTGGGGGCCGTGGTGGCGACATCGTCGGTGTCGCGTAGCAGCCCGACCACCCGGCGCATCGCGGAGAGTGCTTCGCCGCCGGCCTCCTCGATGCCGGCGAGGGTGGCGTCCAGACTCTCGGGCTGTCGCCTGGCGACGATCCGGGCGGCCTGGGCCTGTACGACGATCCCGGTGATGTGATGGGCGACGACGTCGTGCAACTCCCGTGCCAGGGCGATCCGTTCCTCCTGTCGAACCGCCTCCGCGGCGGCCCGGCGGCGGTGGTCCAGGGCGCGCAGGCCGAGCCCGGCGCCCAGCGCGAGGATCCAGACCTCGATCCCGACGCGGAACGGGGTACTCGGAGCCTCGACGGTCAGCAGGCCGGCCGCCATCAGGGCCAGCCCGGCAACCGCGACCGCGCTCGCCTGCCGCCAGGCGAGCGCCCGTACGGCGGAGCCGCCGAGGACGAGTAGCCCAAGTACCGCGGCGGCTCCGGGTTCACCGGGCAGGTGGGCGATGCGGGCGGTCACCGCGGCGGCGCCTGCCACTGCCAGTCCGAGGGCTGCCGCCCAGCCCCGGTGACGCTCGCGGCCGAGCGCGATCAGGCACACGGTGGCGCCGACCGCGGTGTCGAGGGCCCAGACCCTGCCCTGGGCCGCGTACTGGGCGGCCATGACGGCCAGCACCAGGGCGAACACCGTCCCCAATGCCGCATTGACCAGGACCTTCGGCTCCCGGGCGGGCCGTTCCGGTGTACTCACCCGGGCCACGCTAGGCCATTCGGCCCGGCCCCGGACCAGCCGAAAGTACGGCTCGGTGAGCGGGGGACCGTACCTTCGGTCGCTGTGGCCGGCAGTGGTCGTTCCGCAGTCTGGGCCCCATGGTTGATCTCATCTCCGCACCCACCCTGCTCGCCGCGGCGGCCCAGGCCGAGAAGACCGAGCGGAGCCCGCTGCTGTACGCCTGGTGGGCTCTCAATCTCGCCGTCCTGATCGCGGTCGGCTACGGCGTGTACCGCTTCGTCAAGACGTCGCGCGCGAAGCGCCGCCCGCGCGGCTGACCCGGGAGGAACACATGACACCGGTACTCGAAGCCGTGAGGCTGGGCAAGCGGTACGGCCGCCACCACGCACTCACCGACTGCGACCTGAATGTCCCGCCCGGTCGGGTGATCGGGCTGGTCGGCCCGAACGGCGCCGGCAAGTCGACCCTGCTGCAACTGGCATGCGGACTGATCGCGCCCAGCTCGGGCACGATCCGCGTCCTGGGCGCCACACCCGCCGCCGGCCCCGCCCACTTGGCCAAGGTCGGCTTCGTCGCCCAGGACACGCCGGTCTACGCCGAGCTGTCGGTCGCCGACCATCTGCGGATGGGGGCACGGCTCAACCCCGGCTGGGACCGGGCTCTTGCCCAGCGGCGACTCGCCCGGATCGGCCTCGACCCCCGGCAGAAGGCCGGCCGGCTCTCCGGTGGCCAGCGCGCCCAGCTCGCCCTGACCATCGCCGCGGCCAAACGGCCCGAGCTGCTGATCTTCGACGAGCCCGCCGCCGCCCTGGACCCGCTGGCCCGGCACGCCTTCCTGGACCATCTGATGGAGTCCGTCACCGAACTCGGTGCCGCCGCCATCCTCTCCTCCCACGCCCTCCCCGACGTGGAGCGGGTGTGCGACTACCTGATCGTGCTGGCGGGCTCCCGGGTCCACCTGGCCGGCGACGTGTCACAGCTGCTGGCGAGCCATGTCCGGGTCACCGGCCGCCGCTCGGACCTCGCGGCCCTGCCCGCCGGGGCGGACGTCATCACGCTCACCGACCCGAGCGGGCTCAAGAGCACCGCCGTCGTCCGCGCCGACCGGGCACTGCCGGCCGGCGGGCCCTGGACCGTGACGGACGTCGGCCTCGAAGAACTGGTCCTCGCCTACCTCGGCCGCGCGGACCAGACCGGCACCCAGCCCGTTCCGACCGCCGCGGAGGCCCACCGATGATCTGGCTGACCTGGCGCCAGTTCCGTGCCCAGATGCTCGTGGGCCTCGGGGCACTTCTGCTCCTGGCCGTCTACCTCGTCGTACTCGGAGGGCAGATCCACGACGCGTACGACGACACCCTCGCCCACTGCGCCACCCGCGACGCCTGCGCCGGACCGCTCGGTGCCTTCGCCGACCGCTACAGCTTCCGGGCCGACCTGCTCGGCTACCTGCTGCTCGCCGTCCCCGGCGCCATCGGCGTGTTCTGGGGCGCACCGCTGATCGCCCGGGAGCTGGAGGCCGGCACCCACCGGCTGGTGTGGAACCAGAGCGTGACCCGCACCCGCTGGCTCGCGGCCGGACTCGCGCTGGTCGGGCTGCTGAGCGTGGCCACCGTCGGCCTGTACAGCCTGCTACTGACCTGGGCGACCGGCCCGGTCGCCAAGGTCCTCAACAACCGCTTCGAACCGGCGCTCTTCGCCTCGCGCGACATCGCCCCGCTGGGCTACGCGGCCTTCGCCTTCGTCCTGGGCGCGACCCTGGGCCTGATCATCCGGCGCGCGGTACCCGCCATGGCCGCCACCCTGGTGGTCTTCACCGCCCTCCAGATCGCGGTCCCTGCGCTGGTCCGCCCGCACTACCAGGCGCCGGTCCGTACCTCGGTGCCGCTCACCGCCGAACTGATCGGCCGCCTGACGAAGATCGGCACCTACGGCGACATCGGCGGCCTGCGCGTCCCCGGCGGGCCCTGGGTCGTCGAGACCAGCCCGATCCTCGACTCCGCGGGCAAGGAGACCGGCCATGCCGCCTGGTTCCAGGACTGCATGGACCACAGCTCGCTCTCCGAACTGCCCACCTGCCTGGCCAAGGGCAACATCCACGTCGAGATCGCGGAGCAGCCGGCCGGCCGCTACTGGACCTTCCAGTACCTGGAGACCGCGCTTTTCCTCGCTCTGACAGCCCTCTTGGCCGCCATCGCCTTCTGGCGGATCCGCAAGCATCCGGTCTGACGAAACGCGACTGCGGCGCCACGGGCAAGGGCGCGGTGGCCGCCTCGTAGGCCGCGATCGGGGAAGTGCGCGCCCGCATCGCGCGCCCCCTGTGCGACTCAAGCGCCCTGACCTATGGGCCATTTGGGGACTCAGAGGGGCGATAGGGTCGCTGTGCGTGCCAATGGCACGCCCTCCTCCAAGGAAGGACCGGGCCCCACGCCATCGGGGCCCGGCCCGAATCCAACAGGTGTGGTCGACCGGGATCTTCGGCCGCGTTTGTGGAGGAGGGCGAGCTATGGGTCGCCACCGTAAGCCGACTCTGATCGAGCGGATCTACTACGTAGTCCGTGAGTTTGGGAGGTGGCTGATCGGGCGGTGACCGACGATCCCCAGCTAGCCTGGGGACCGGCGGTCGAGTAACCGTCCGTGCGGTGTAGGTCCTCGTCGTGAGTACCGAGCTCCGGCGAGGGCCGTCTTTCGTGCGTCAGCGCCGCACGGTTATTCCCGGCCCGCACGGCACCGGGCGCCCCCGAAGGGTTGCCGCCCCCACCGTACCGAATTCGCCACCCAACTTCAGCCCCCCACACGCCAAGGGGTGAACGACAGGGCGTCCCCATGACGGACGGCATGACGAAGGGGCCGCACCCACCGCCTGTCAAGAGCGGGTGCGGCCCCTCCGGGCTCTGCGGGCGGAATCCGTGGAAACCGCCTAGCGGCGCGCCGCCGCGATGAGCAGGCGGCGCTGGACCGCCGCCCGGTGCGTGGCGTACAGCGTGATCGACGCGGCGGCCACCATCGCCAGCAGGCCCAGGACGACCGTGCCGTCCCAGCCCGCCGCGCGGAAGGCGAGTGCGCCGAGGGTGCCGCCGACCGAGCTGCCCGCGTAGTAGGCGAACTGGTAGAGGGCCGAGGCCTGGGCGCGGCCCGTCGTCGCGGTGCGGCTGACCGAGGACGAGGCCACCGCGTGGCCCGCGAAGAAGCCGGCGGTGATCAGGACCAGGCCGACCAGGATCGCGGTCAGCGAGGAGGTGAGGGTGAGCAGCAGGCCCGCCGCCGTCGTGCCCACCGCGAGGTACAGCGCGCCGCGCCGGCCGAGGCGGGCGACGAGCGTGCCCGCCGTCGCCGACGACGCCGTGCCGACCAGGTAGATCAGGAAGATGGAGCCGACGACGCCCTGCGGCAGGGAGAAGGGCGCCTCCGCCAGCCGGTAGCCGATGACGGTGTAGACCGCGCCGAAGACGGTCATGAAGAGCGCGCCGATCGCGTACAGACGGCACAGCAGCGGGTCCGAGAGGTGGGCGCCGACGGTACGGGCCAGGGAGCGGGCCGAGACCGTGGACGGGGTGAAGTGCCGCGCCTTGGGGATCATGAGCCGGAAGGTCAGCGCGCACACCACCGCCAGCGCGCCCACCGCGCACAGGCCAGCGCGCCAGCCCCATGCCTGGGCCACCCAGCCGGCCAGGATCCGGCCGGTCATTCCGCCGATGGCGTTGCCCGCCACGAACAGCCCGATCGCGCCGACCAGCGCCTTGGGGCGGACCTCCTCCGCCAGGTACGCCATCGCGGAGGCCGGCACTCCGGCCAGTGCCGCGCCCTGGACCGTGCGCAGCGCGATCAGCGAGCCCAGGTCGGGGGCGAAGGGCACCAGGAGGCCGATCAGCGCGGCGACACAGAGGGCGACCGTCATCGTGGCCCGGCGTCCGAAGCGCTCGGAGAGGGCGCTGAGCGGGACGACCGCGAGGGCGAGGCCGCCGGTCGCGGCGGAGACGGTCCAGCTGGCCTGATCGGCCGTCACACCGAGGCCGCCGGAGATCGCGGGGAGCAGGGCCTGGGTGGAGTAGAGGAGCGCGAAGGTGGCGACACCGGCCGCGAAGAGCGCGAAGCTCATCCGGCGGTAGCCGGGCCCGCCGGGGATCAGCCGCGTATCGGCGGAATCGGAGGCGGAGTCGGCGGCGGAGGTGCGAGAGGGCTGAAGAGACGACGCGGTAGAGGCATCCGAACGCGCGATGACGACGGATGCCCCGGTATCAGCGGGAGGCATGTATCAAACGTATGTGTGGTGCATCTGATGCGTCCAATGCACGGAATGGCGATAATCGATCCCATGGAGCATGACCGCAGGTCAAAGGCGTCTCTGTCACCAACTGGCAACAGGAGTGTTACCCAAGACTTTGATGGAACGCCTACGGCCGAGCTGGCCGCCGGGTCCTGGGCGGCGACCCTGACGCCGCGTCTGGCGCAGTTCACGGCCGTCGCGCGGCATGAGCATGTGACCCGGGCCGCGCGCCGGCTCGGCATGCCGCAGTCCACGCTCAGCCGCTCGATGGCGCGGCTGGAGGAGGACCTGGGCGTCGCGCTGTTCGCCCGCCACGGCCGGCAAGTCTCCCTCACCGCCGCCGGGCGGGACTTCCTCACGACCGTCGAGCGCGCGCTGTGGGAGGTCGAGCGGGCCGCCGAGTCCGTGCGGGCGGACGCCGATCCGGAGACGGGCAAGGTCGCGTTCGGGTTCCTCCACACGATGGGTTCCGAGACCGTACCCGAGCTCATCAGGGCCTTTCGAACCGATCATCCGCGCGTACGGTTCCAGCTGGTGCAGAACTACGGCGAGGCGATGATCGAGCGGCTGCGCGACGGCGCGCTCGATCTGTGCCTGACCTCGCCGGTGCCGGACGAGCCGGACCTGGTGGCGCGCCGGCTGGACGAGCAGAAGCTGCGGCTGGTCGTGCCGGACGACCATCCGCTGGCGGCGCGCAAGCGGATCCGGCTGGCGGAGGCGGCGAACGAACTCTTCGTCACCCTCGAACCCGGGTACGGGCTGCGGAAGATCACGGACCGGCTGTGCGCGGAGGCGGGCTTCACGCCGAAGATCGCGTTCGAGGGGGAGGACCCCGAGACCCTGCGCGGCCTGGTCGCCGCCGGACTGGGGGTCGGGCTGCTGCCGCCGCCGGCCGTCCCCCGGCCCGGGGTGGTCGAGCTGACGGTGACGGCGCCGCGCGCGGTGCGGGAGATCGGGGTGGCTTGGCTGGACGGGCATCCGGATACGCCGCCGGTCGCGGCGTTCAAGCGGTTCCTGCTGTCGCGACGGGGGCAATTGCTGCTGCACCCCTGAGGTGAGGCGCGTGAGGCTTCAGTGCCGCAGCGACTCCCCGAACCCCGACGCCAGCGGCATCCGCAGTCCCAGCGGCGGCGGGGCCGCGAAGGCGTCTGCCAATGGCCGGGCGTATGGGTGGCCCAGCATCGAGCCGCGGACGAAATCGGCGGCCAGGGCGAGAACTTCGGGGCGGTGCTGGTGGAGGGTGTGGCCGTCGGAGTGGACCTCGAAGCGGCAGATGTCGCGGTTGAGCTTCTTGGCGCGCTCGGCGAGGCGGTAGGAGAGGTCCGGGTCCGTGCGCTCGTCGTTGGTGCCGTGGACGATCAGCGTCCGGCGGCCCACCAGCTGGCGCACCGGGTCGGGGGCGAGGACCGCGTCCGGCTCGGGCAGCCAGGGGGCGATCGCCAGCACCGACGCCACGGCCGGGTGCCCGGCGGCGAGCAGGGCGGCGCGGGCGCCCATGCCCGTACCGACGAGGCACACCGGTACGTCGCCGTAGCGCCGCACCGCCTCGTCGGCGGCCCAGCGCGCGTCCCGTACCGGGTCGGCGGCCGAACCGTTCCAGCCGCGGTGGCGGTAGCGCAGGACATGGACGGCCAGGCCCTCCCCGCCGCCCGCCCCGGTCAGCCGGCGGGCCAGGGGGCGCTGGGCGGCCATCGCGCGGTACGAGGGGCGGCGCGCGCCCGTGGCCGGTCCGCCGGGCAGCAGCAGGGCCACCGCCTGCACGATCGGGCCGGGGGGACGGCCGTCGGCGCCGAGGGGTTTGCCGAGGCGGGGGGCCGGGAGGACGGGGCCCGCGGGGCCGTCCGGGTCGCTGGGGTCTCGCTGCGGCAACGCTTGCTGGACCATGGCAGACAACGATGGCAGAAGGACGGGTGGAGTCCACCCCGCCGATGGGTCACCGTTCCGTATCGTTCGCCGATATCTACGCGCGTAGGGGCTAGAGTGCGGAAATGACGAGCGAGACCCTCTCCCACACGATCCCGGGACAGCCGTCCCGGCCCTCTCCCGAGCAGATCCGCCGCGCTCCCAAGGTGCTGCTCCACGACCACCTCGACGGTGGTCTGCGCCCCGGTACGGTCGTCGATCTCGCGGCCGCCGTCGGCTACGACAAGCTCCCCGAGACGGACCCCGACAAGCTGGGCGTCTGGTTCCGCGAGGCGGCCGACTCCGGTTCGCTGGAGCGCTATCTGGAGACCTTCGCCCACACCTGCGCCGTGATGCAGACCCGTGAGGCGCTGGTCCGGGTGGCGGCCGAGTGTGCCGAGGACCTCGCCGCGGACGGCGTCGTCTACGCCGAGGTGCGCTACGCCCCCGAGCAGCACCTGGAGGCGGGTCTCACCCTGGAGGAGGTCGTCGAGGCGGTCAACGAGGGCTTCCGCGAGGGCGAGCGCCGGGCGCGCGCCAACGGTCACCGGATCCGGGTCGGCGCGATGCTGACCGCCATGCGGCACGCCGCGCGGGCGCTGGAGATCGCCGAACTGACCAACAACTTCCGTGACTCGGGCGTCGTCGGCTTCGACATCGCGGGCGCCGAGGCGGGCTTCCCTCCCACCCGCCACCTGGACGCCTTCGAGTTCCTCAAGCGCGAGAACAACCACTTCACGATCCACGCGGGCGAGGCGTTCGGCCTGCCGTCGATCTGGCAGGCCCTCCAGTGGTGCGGCGCGGACCGGCTCGGCCACGGTGTGCGGATCATCGACGACATCGAGATCGCGGAGGACGGCACGGTCAAGCTCGGCCGGCTCGCGTCCTATGTGCGGGACAAGCGCATTCCGCTGGAGATGTGCCCGACCTCCAACCTCCAGACGGCCGCGGCCACTTCGTATGAAGAGCACCCGATCGGACTTCTGCGGAAACTGCATTTCCGGGCGACCGTGAATACGGATAATCGTCTGATGAGCGGTACCAGCATGAGCCGGGAATTCGAGCACCTGGTCAAGGCCTTCGGCTACACGCTGGACGACATGCAGTGGTTCACCGTCAACGCCATGAAGTCGGCCTTCATCCCATTCGATGAACGTCTGGCCATGATCAACGACGTGATCAAGCCGGGTTACGCGGAGCTGAAGTCCGAGTGGCTGTTCCGCCAGACGATGACGGAAACCGCCTGACCAGCAATTCCCCCGCCGGGCCCGGCAATCCCGGACGGCGCGCAATACCGTGAATACGGCCGGGGCCCGGTGAGGCCCCGGCCGTGTCATTGATTGCGGGCGCGGTGGACTCGTGACTAGCTTGCAATGCCGCTCCACATTCCTTACGGCATCACCAGGCAACTCCAGGCCTCTTTGGCATCCCCGTCACCACGTCACGAGTCGAGGACAGAACAGATGAACCAGGCATCTCTCAAGGCCCTTGGCGCCGCCGTCGTCGGTGCCGCCATCGCCGTCGGCGCGGCGGGCACCGCCGCCGCCGGCACGCTGGAGTCGGTCACCACCACGGCCACCGGCGCGGCCAAGGGACTTCCGCTGGAGCAGGTCGCCCCGGCGGCCCCGATGGGCGGCCCGGCGCTCGTCGCCTCGGACCGGCTGATCCGCTCCGGCGTCCTGGAGCAGTCGGCGAAGGCCGCCGACACGGCGCTGGCCCCGCACCTGCCCACCGAGAAGCTGGACAAGCTCACCGGGCACCCGCGGGAGGCGTCGGCCGAGGCCACCACCCCCACCGGGAAGTCCGCCGGGAAGTCCGCCGCGGCCCCGGCCGGTAAGCCGGCCGCCGCCCCCGCCGACAACAAGGGCAACGCCGGTCTCCTCGGCGGCCTGCCCACCAAGGCCATCGCCCCCAACGGCCTCTCGCTGCCGGGTCTGGGCACCCCCAACATGAAGTGACACGCGCGGAGTCGGACGACCGGACGAGCGAACGGGCCGCGCACCCCCGGCAGGGGTGCGCGGCCCGCGCGTCTTGCGGAAGAGGACCCGGCGGAGATCCCGGCAGAGGACCCGGCGGGTCACCAGGCCTTGGCGGCCGCCCGGGGGCTGCCCTCGGAGGGCATCAGGATCCACAGCGCGATGTAGAGGACGAACTGCGGGCCGGGTAGCAGGCACGACAGCAGGAACAGCACCCGCATCGTCGTCCGGGACGTCCCGAAGCGCTCGGCCAGACCCGCGCAGACTCCGGCGATCATCCTGTGGTTACGGGGGCGGACCAGCGGAGCGGACATGGCGGCGACTCCTTCGTATCGGGCGTATCGGGTTCACGTCGTCGCTTGACGATGCCTCCACGCTACGGCCGCCGCACCGGGCAAAGCGTCACTCTACGGGGCGATCCCGACCCTGGGGATCGTCGGGGTCAGGGCGCACTCCGCCTCCTCCCGGCGGGGGGCCCGGGTAGGTCCCGCCTCGGCCCTGCGGCGTAGCCGGGCCCGTACCGCCGGGACGACCGCGAGGTGGGCGGCCGTCACCCCGGTGATGTTGAGCAGCAGCGCGTCCACGTCCAGCACCTGGCCCGCCACCCCGCTCCCCACCACCTGGAGGGCCAGCGAGAGCATCGCGCTGGTGAAGACCGTCCGGGCCAGCGAACCCAGCGTCGACGCCGTGAGCCGGCCCGCCGCCCAGGGCAGCAGCACCCCCAGCGGCGCGAACGGCAGCACCGCCGCCCCCAGCGAGCGCGCGGCCGCCCAGGGACTCAGCGCCAGATCGGCACGGATCGTGGCCAGCGGCTCCATATGCGCCGGGCTCACCCAGGGCGCGGTCAACGGCCGCAGGGCGAGCCAGCCGACCACGAGGAGATGGACGGCCAGGAGGAAACAGCCCGCCACGCGGTAGCGGTGTCGGAGGGCGGGCGTACCGCCGTAGCCATGACGCTGCACGCCCCCCATGACGCTGCACGCGGGGCGCGCGGTTCCGCGTCCGGGTACAGAGAGTCAGCGCCCGTCGGCCGGTGGCAGGGGGCTGCCGTTGCTCTGCACCGTCTCCGGATGCGTACGGGTCTCGTCGGTGCAGACGTAACTCCTGGGGCGGTCGCCCGTCGGCCCGCCCAGGATCACCGTGGGCCGCGCGTCGGCCGCCGGCGTCCCCGCGAACGTGCACACGACCTGCGCGAGCGCGAGCGGGGCCAGGTCGTCGGGGGGCATGTTCAGCCGGAGCGTCCCCGCCGGATCGCCCTTCGCCGGACCGCCGACGGTCAGCTGCTGGGGGACCGCCGTGGAGAAACCGGCGTCGTCCTCGGCGGGCGAGGGCGGCCGCTTGAGCTCGTCCAGCAGCGCCCGGGCGAGCGCCGCCGGGTCGCCGCCCTCCGGCACGGACACCAGCCGCGTCACGGGGAGTAGCAGCGAGGTGCACAGCAACTGAACGGACGTGGTGGCGCTGCCCGCGGTCGCCGAGGCCTGCGGACCGTGCACCACGCACGTGGCCCGCGAGGGCGCGCTCCCGGCGTCCACGGGCACGGCCGTGCCCCGGATGCCGCAGCCCGACAGCCCGGCGGCGAGCGCGGACACCCCGGCCGCCAGGGCCACCGTGCGGACGACGGCGGAACGAACAGAACGGGTGGAACGGATGGAACGGGCGGATCGACGGGACGGACCGGACCGGTGGCTCATCGGCTCTCTCCCTCGGCCGGGCCCCGCTCGGGCGCCGCGCCGGCGCCGCCGTCCGGCTCCGATTCGCGCGGCAGCGTCAGGGTGAAGACGGCACCGCCCTCGGCGGAGTTCTCGGCGGTGATCTCACCGCCGTGGATATGGGCGTTCTCCAGCGCGATGGACAGGCCCAGACCGCTGCCCTCCGAACGCGGCCGCGACGCGCTCGCCTTGTAGAAGCGGTCGAAGACATGCGGGAGAACATCTTCGGGGATGCCCGGCCCGTGGTCGCGCACCGCGATCACCAGCGCTTCCTCCGTCTGCCGCACCGAGACCCGCACCGGCGAACCGCCGTGCTTGAGGGCGTTGCCGATGAGGTTGGCCAGGATCACATCGAGCCTGCGCGGGTCGAGCCGGGCCATGATGCCGCGCTCGGCGTCCAGCTCGACGGCGTCCAGCCAGGCCCGCGCGTCGATGCACGCCGTGATCTGGTCGGCGATGTCCACGTGGTCCAGGACCAGCCGGGCCGTGCCCGCGTCGAAGCGGGTGACCTCCATCAGGTTCTCCACCAGGTCGTTCAGCCTGCGGGTCTCGCTCACCACGAGCTGCACCGCCGGCGCGATCATCGGGTCGAGGGAGTCCGCCTCGTCCTCCAGCACCTCCGTCACGGCGGTGATCGCCGTCAGCGGGGTGCGCAGCTCGTGCGACATGTCGGCGACGAACCGGCGGCTGGCGGCCTCCCGGGAGCTGAGGTCCTCCACCCGCTTCTGCAAGGCCTCGGCCGTCTTGTTGAACGTCCGCGACAGATCCGCCAGCTCGTCCGTGCCCGAGACCCGCAGCCGGGTGTCCAGCTTCCCCTCGCCCAGTCTGCGCGCCGCGTCGCCGAGCCGCTGCACGGGCCGCAGCACCGTGGAGGCCGCGGCCTGCGCCAGCAGCGCCGAGCCGATCAGCGCCAGGCCGGTGGCGATCCCCAGCGACCAGGCCAGGGAGTTCAGGTCGGCCCGCTCGTTGTCCAGGGATTTGAGCAGATAGCCCGTCGGCCCGCCGCCGATCACCTTCGCGCCGCCGACCAGATACGGCTTGCCGCCGAGGGTGATCCGCTGCCAGTACAGGTGGTACGGGTAGGGGTTGGACTCGTCGACCTTCCGTTCCCGGTTGACGGCGGTGACCAGCGTCTTCGGCACGACGGTCAGGGTGAACAGATCGCGGTCGGAGGGCGCGGCGCAGGTGGTGCCGCCCTTGACGGCGCCGATCAGCAGCACCTCGTACTTCTGCGAGGTGGCCGCCATCCGGTCGGCCGCCTCCTGGAGATCCGCGCACGTGGGCACGAGCGGCAACGAACCGGTGTTGTCCTGCAACGACTTGCGGAAGTCGTCCAGGGCGGCGTTCTGCGTCCGGGTGAGGACCGCGTCACGGTTCAGCCAGTACGCGATGGCCGACGCGGAGACGGCGGCGGCGAGGGCCACCAGCGCGAAGACCAGCATCAGGCGCAGCCGCAGGCTGATCCACCGCATCCCCGGTTTCAGCACGTTCCTGGCCGCCGCCCAGCCCCGCACCCGACCGGGCTCTTCTGTCACTGTCCGCTCTCAGTCCTCGTCATCGTCACTACCGCCCCCGGAACCACCTGTAATGGCAGGGCATCACTGCGGGGCATCCAGCCGGTACCCCACCCCGCGGACCGTACGGATCAGCGTCGGGGAGGACGGCACGTCCTCGACCTTGGCGCGCAGCCGCTGGACACAGGCGTCCACCAGCCGGGAGTCGCCCAGGTAGTCGTGCTCCCACACCAGCCGCAGCAGCTGCTGCCGGGAGAGCGCCTGGCCCGGCCGGCGGCTGAGTTCCAGCAGCAGCCGCAGCTCGGTCGGGGTCAGCTGGAGGTCCTGGCCGTTCTTGGTGACCGTCATCGCCGACCGGTCGATGACCAGGGAACCGAACGACGCCGAGTCGCTGGACTCCCGCTCGCCCCGGCGCAGCACCGCCCTGATCCGGGCGTCCAGCACCCGGCCCTGCACCGGCTTGACCACATAGTCGTCGGCGCCGGACTCCAGCCCGACCACCACGTCGATGTCGTCGTTGCGCGCGGTCAGCAGGATGATCGGCAACTGGTCCGTCCGCCGGATGCGCCGGCACACCTCGAAGCCGTCGATGCCGGGCAGCATCACGTCCAGCACGATCAGATCCGGACGCTGCTCCCGCAGCATCTTCAGGCCCTCCTCGCCCGACGCGGCGGTCACCACACGGTGACCCTGGCGGGACAAGGAGAACTCCAGAGCCGTGCGGATGGCGTCGTCGTCCTCGATCAGCAACAGGAAAGGCACAGTGGTCATTCTGGCCTAAGAGTGGCCGGTAGTTCGACAGAAGGACGCCGCAGCGACCCCGGCCGGTCCCGCAACGGGCGCGGCGGGGCCTGTTGCAGTGCTGTGACAGTCGGCGGACAACGCCATGAAACTGGCCCGGCAGGCTGTGATGCACCGGGCAGGACAGAGGTCCGGGAAACACTGCCGGACCCAACTGGCTCCACCGACGGGGGGCGCGAGATGAACGCACTGCACGCCACTGCGACCAGCGCAGTTCGCACGCGCCTGCACGACGCCGGGCGGGGCACCGAGAAGTCCGGTGCCGTGGGCGGGCGGGGGTGCGCTCGCGGCACCGGACGCACGGCAAGGCCGCCGTACATGGTGGCCATCGACGCGATCGCGTACGGGGAGGCCACGGTGGGCGCGGGGGGCGCCGCCACGGCCGACGGGGGGAGCGACACCGGTGTGTCGCGGACGGAGGCGGAGTTCACCGCCTACGTCCAGGAGCGCCGGGCCTCCCTGTACGCGACCGCGTACCACCTGACCGGTGACCGCCACGAGGCGGAGGACCTGCTCCAGAGCGCGCTGTTCTCCACGTACCGCGCCTGGGACCGGATCTCCGACAAGGCGGCGGTCGGCGGCTATCTGCGCCGCACCATGACCAATCTCCACATCAGCGCCTGGCGCCGCCGGAAGCTGAACGAGTACCCGACCGAGGAGCTGCCGGAGACGGCCGCCGACTCGGACGCGATGCGCGGCACCGAGCTGCGCGCCGTGCTCTGGCAGGCGCTCGCCCGGCTGCCCGAGCTCCAGCGCACCATGCTGGTCCTGCGCTACTACGAGGGCCGTACGGACCCGGAGATCGCGGAGATCCTGGACATCAGCGTCGGCACGGTCAAGAGCAGCATCTGGCGGTCGCTGCGGCGGCTGCGCGAGGACGAGACGATCGGCTCCGAGCGGGGCGTCCGCGAGTCCTTCGGGGAGCTCGTGGCGTAACGGACCCGGGTCGTAACAGACCGGGTCGACGGGGGGAACAGCAGGACCAACGGGGGAAAACGGGGGAAGAGAGCGGGCCGGCGGTCGGGGGGATCGCCGGGCCCGCTCTCGCCGTTTCTTCAGAACGCGTTCTTCAGACGTGTTTCTTCAGACGCGGACGGTCTCGCGGTGGCCGGCGGCCGCCGCGGCGATCCGGCCCATGGCGGTGTCCCGGCCGCAGGCGAAGGCGCCCAGCGCCGTCTGGCGGGCCACGATGCCGCGCTCGGCGCGCATCAGCCGCAGGCCGCGCCGGACCAGGTACGGGACGGGCTTGCGGGCCTCGCGGATGTCGCGCAGCAGCCGCTGGCGGAATGTGGCGGAGGGGCGGCCGCGCAGGCACAGGGCGTCCGCGAGGTGCCCGAGTTCCCGGCAGCGGTCGATGACGTCGGCGGCGAAGATCCCCTCGGCGATGAACAGCGGGGTCCGCCCGATGTCCAGACGGCTCTCACCGGTCCGCGAGCTGGTGGAGATGTCGTAGACCGGCACGTTCGTCCGGAATGTGCGGCACAGCGCGTCGATCGCGGCCACGGCGGCCTCCGCGTCCCACGACAGCGGGGAGTCCCAGTCCGTGCCGCCGCCGTCAGGGAGGAGCGGCAGCGTCGGGTCGTCGCCCTCCTTGTAGAAGTCGTCGAGGTTGAGCACCGGCAGCCCGGTACGGGCGGCGAGGGAGGACTTTCCGGAGCCGGAGGGGCCGGTGAGCAGGATGACGCGCGCGGCGGGCGAGTGGGAGGTCACGGGACACCAGTGTGAGGCATTGGGCCGCATGGGGGATCCCCCTGGGTCGCGACGTGCGCGTTAAGTAGTCGATCCACTACGTTGCGTTGTCGTTCCTTACCTTCTCACGGCAGGTGGTCATGGCCTCCCACGCACGTCACGCACGTCACGCGTTCCCTCCCCCTCCGCGCCGGCGCACGCTGATGCGCGTCGGGCTGACCGTATCCGCGGGCGCGGCACTCGCCGCGGGCGGCACGGCCACGGCCCACGCCGAACCGCAGGCGCCACGCGCCCAGCTGGGCCGCACGGACGTCGGGGCGGCGTTCGTGGGCACCGGTATCGCCCTGGAGAAGTCCGTCGAGGGCCTCTCGCCGGTGCTGAAGTCCTTCAAGTACCACCCGCTGGCGGCCACCCCGGTGGACCCGCTGAACAACGGCGCCCGCACCCAGGTCGCGGACTTCAAGCCGGTCGGCACCGACGTGGTGACCTCCCCGGTCACCAACCGGGGCCAGGTCGGCGATCTGCCCCTGGTGGGCCAGGCGCTGAACGTGCTGCCGGGCAACGGCGGCTGAACCGGCGGCGTCCGGACACGACGAAGACGGCGGCGGCTTCCCGTGAGGGAAACCGCCGCCGTCGTCATGTCACGGCCGTCATGTCACGACCGGGGGCCGGTCAGTAGGACGAGCCGCCCGCGCCCAGCGAACCCGTCGGGTGCCAGACGGTCTTCGTCTCCAGGTACGCCATCAGGCGCTTGGTGCCCGGGTCGGCGGACCAGTCCACAGCCTGTGGACGGACGACGCGCTTGAGGTTGTCGGCCGCGGCCGTCTCCAGGGCCTTCGCCAGCTCGGCGTCGGCACCCGCGAGGTCGAGGGCGTTGACGTCCTGGTGGGCGGCGAGGGCCGGGAAGATCTCCGCGGCCTTGCCGGACAGGATGTTGACCACGCCACCGGGCACGTCGGAGGTGGCCAGCACCTCGCCCAGCGACAGCGCGGGCAGCGGCGCCTTCTCGGACGCGACGACGACCACCGTGCTACCGCCGGCGATCACCGGGGCGATCACGGAGACCAGGCCCAGCAGCGACGACTCCTGCGGGGCCACGACGGCCACGACACCGGTCGGCTCGGGGGAGGAGACGTTGAAGAACGGCCCCGCCACCGGGTTGGTGCCCCCGGCGATCTGGGCGATCTTGTCGGTCCAGCCCGCGTACCAGACCCAGCGGTCGATCGCGGCGTCCACCTGGGCGGCGGCCTTGGACTTCGAGAGCCCCTCGGCGTCGGCCACCTCGGCGACGAACTGGTCCCGGCGGCCCTCCAGCATCTCGGCGACGCGGTAGAGCACCTGGCCGCGGTTGTACGCGGTGGCACCCGACCATGCGCCGAAGGCCTTGCGGGCCGCGACGACGGCGTCACGGCCGTCCTTGCGGGACGACAGCGGCGCGTTGGCGAGCCACTTGCCCTTGGAGTCGGTCACCTCGTACACCCGCCCGCTCTCGGACCGGGGGAACTTGCCCCCGACGAACAGCTTGTAGGTCTTGAAGACACTGAGCCGATCAGACATCGAGGTAGGCCTCCAGACCGTGACGACCGCCCTCGCGCCCGAAACCGGACTCCTTGTAACCACCGAAGGGCGACGTGGGATCGAACTTGTTGAACGTGTTGGCCCACACCACACCGGCGCGCAGCTTGCTCGCCACGGCCAGCATCCGCGAACCCTTCTCGGTCCAGATGCCGGCCGACAGGCCGTACTCCGAGTTGTTGGCCTTGGCCACGGCCTCGGCGGGGGTGCGGAAGGTCAGCACGGAGAGCACCGGGCCGAAGATCTCCTCGCGGGCGATGCGGTGCGCCTGGGAGACGCCCGTGAACAGCGTCGGGGCGAACCAGTAGCCGTTCGCCGGCAGCTCGCAGGCCGGGGCCCAGCGCTCGGCGCCCTCGGCCTCGCCGCTGTCGGCCAGCGCCCGGATACGGGCCAGCTGCTCGGCGGAGTTGATCGCGCCGACGTCGGTGTTCTTGTCCAGCGGGTCGCCCACGCGGAGCGTGGACATCCGGCGCTTCAGGGCGTCCAGCAGCTCGTCCTGGATCGACTCCTGCACCAGCAGGCGCGAACCGGCGCAGCAGACCTGGCCCTGGTTGAAGAAGATCCCGTTGATGATCCCCTCGACCGCCTGGTCGATCGGCGCGTCGTCGAAGACGATGTTGGCGCCCTTGCCGCCCAGCTCCAGGGTGAGCTTCTTGTCCGTACCGGCGACGGTCCGGGCGATCGCCTTGCCGACGCCGGTGGAGCCGGTGAAGGCGACCTTGTCGATCCCGTCGTGCGCGACGAGCGCGGCGCCGGTCGTGCCGTCACCGGTGAGGATGTTGACGACACCCTTCGGCAGGCCCGCCTGACGGCAGATGTCGGCGAAGAACAGCGCCGACAGCGGCGTGGTCTCGGCCGGCTTCAGCACGACGGTGTTGCCCGCGGCCAGCGCCGGGGCGATCTTCCACGCCAGCATCAGCAGCGGGAAGTTCCACGGAATGACCTGGCCGGCGACGCCCAGCGGCTTCGGGTCCGGCCCGAAACCGGCGTGGCCCAGCTTGTCGGCCCAGCCCGCGTAGTAGAAGAAGTGCGCGGCGACCAGCGGGAGGTCCGCGTCGCGGGTCTCCTTGATCGGCTTGCCGTTGTCCAGGGTCTCCAGGACGGCCAGCTCGCGCGAGCGCTCCTGGATGATCCGGGCGATGCGGAAGAGGTACTTCGCGCGCTCGGAGCCCGGCAGCGCGGACCACTTCTCGAACGCCTTGCGGGCGGCCTTCACGGCCGCGTCGACGTCCTCGGCCGAGGCCTGCGCGACCTCGGACAGCACTTCCTCCGTCGACGGCGAGACGGTCTTGAAGACCTTCCCGTCGGACGCCTCGCGGAACTCGCCGTCGATGAACAGCCCGTACGACGGGGCGATGTCGACGACCGAGCGCGACTCGGGCGCCGGAGCGTATTCAAAAGCCATGGTCAGTCCACCGTCACATAGTCGGGACCGGAGTAGCGCCCGGTGCTGAGCTTCTGGCGCTGCATCAGCAGGTCGTTGAGCAGGCTGGAGGCGCCGAAGCGGAACCACTCGTTGGTCAGCCACTCCTCGCCCACGGTCTCATTGACCAGCACCAGGAACTTCATGGCGTCCTTGGTCGTCCGGATGCCGCCGGCCGGCTTCACCCCGACCTGTACCCCGGTCGCGGCGCGGAAGTCGCGCACGGCCTCCAGCATCAGGAGCGTGTTCGCCGGGGTGGCGTTCACGGCGACCTTGCCGGTGGACGTCTTGATGAAGTCGGCGCCCGCGAGCATGCCCAGCCAGGAGGCGCGGCGGATGTTGTCGTACGTCGACAGCTCGCCGGTCTCGAAGATGACCTTCAGCCGGGCGGCGGTGCCGTCGGGGCGGACGCAGGCGTCCTTGACGGCCTTGATCTCCTCGAAGACGGAGAGGTAACGGCCGGACAGGAAGGCGCCACGGTCGATGACCATGTCGATCTCGTCCGCGCCCGCGGCGACGGCGTCGGCCGTGTCGGCCAGCTTGACGGGGAGGGCGGCGCGGCCGGCCGGGAAGGCGGTGGCCACGGACGCGACCTTCACCTCCGAGCCCGCGAGGGCCTCGGCGGCGGTCGCCACCATGTCGGGATAGACGCAGATCGCGGCGGTGCGCGGCGTACCGCGGTCCGTCGGGTCCGGGTTGAGGGCCTTGGCGCACAGCGCCCGGACCTTGCCCGGGGTGTCCGCGCCCTCCAGGGTCGTCAGGTCGATCATGGAGATCGCCAGGTCGATGGCGTACGCCTTCGCCGTCGTCTTGATCGATCGGGTGCCCAGCGCCGCGGCGCGGGCCTCCAGCCCGACCGGGTCGACGCCAGGGAGGCCGTGCAGGAAGCGGCGCAGCGAGGCGTCGGAGGCGGTGACGTCCGCCATCGAAGCGAGTCGCTCAGCGGCCTCGTTGCCGGATGAGGAGAACCTCGGGGAGGGGGTCATGGTCACCGGATGAGCATATCTACGCGCGTAGCGCGTGTCACCCCCTCCGGAGGGCCTTCTTCCGGGGTGGGGGATATGTCATGACTCATCCATATTCAGTGGGAAGCGAGGGTTCATCTTCCGGTTGCTGTCGATGTTTGGTGACAAATACGCGAAGGCGTGATCACACAAGATCCATAGATTCTTCTCAGCAACACCGCCCGCCCTCTCCGGCCTCAACCGAACCGAGGAAAGCGGCATGCGAATCCCCTACCTCTGACTCCACACTAGGAGCCCTGCATGTCTGCTCTGTCCCCGCGCCGCCGCTCCGCACTGCGTGCCGCGATCACCACCGCCGCCCTCGCGGGTGCCGTTCTGGCCCCGGCCACCGCCGCGTTCGCGGCGGAGCCGACGGCTCCTGCGGCCCCTGCGGCTCCCGCCGCCAAGACGACCGAGTCGGCCACGGTCACCCCCGCCACCGCCAAGGCGGAGGAGAAGAAGACGGAGACCGCCACCGGCACGGGCAGCGCCATCAAGAAGGACACCGGTGCGAAGGTCGAGACGGGCACCAAGGTCGAGACGGGCACGAAGGCCGAGATCGGCACCAAGGCCGAGGCCGGTAAGGGCGAGGAGAAGGTCGTCGGCAGCTGGTGGCTGCACCGCACCCTCACCCTCTCCGACGGCAGCGTGGCGAAGGTCTACGAGTCGGGTCCGGAGACCCACCGCGTGGACATCATCTCGGGTGGCGAGGTCGTCAAGTCGGTCAAGGTCGACGGCCGGGACAAGACCTTCGAGTACAACGGCATGGAGCTCACGCTCACCGCCCTGACCGGAGAGGTCCTCGGCGGCCAGAAGGTCTTCGGCAGCTGGTGGCTGCACCGCAAGGTGACCCTCGCGGACGGCAGCCTGGCGAAGATCTACGAGTCGGGTCCGGAGACCCACCGCGTGGACATCATCTCGGGCGGCGAGGTCGTCAAGTCCGTCAAGGCCAACGGCCGGAACGTGACGTTCGAGTACAACGGCATGACGCTCACCCTCACCGCCCTGACCGGCGAGATCCTCAACGACAAGGGCGGCGCGGGTCAGGGCCCCGTGACCCCCGTCCGTTACGCGGGCAACGTCGTCTACATCGGCAACGGCATGGTGGCCGTGCTCCGCAACGACCCCGAGGCCGGCGGTCCCGAGGCGTGGATCCGCCACGTCGGCGAGCAGTGGAAGCCCGGCGACAACTACATGGTCAAGGTCGTCGGCAAGCTCGACCGCGACAACACGTCCGCGACGATCAAGGGCCTCCAGCTCCGCCTGGTCGACGCCGACGGCTCCGCCCCCGTGCTCGAGGTGAGCGGCGACAGCGGCACCAAGACCTTCGCCCTCCCCAAGGGACAGCCGGCCGGCAAGGCCGACGCCAAGGCCGCCACCACGGCTGTCACCACGGCCAAGGCCGCGAACAACGCCTCCGCCCAGAACGCCTCTGCCCAGCTCGCCCAGACCAAGGCGATCCCGGAGGGCGGCGTGGCCGCCGGCGCCGAGGGCGTGCAGGACGGCAATGGCACCATGCTCCTCGCGGCCGGTGGCGCCCTCGCCTCCGTCGGCGCCGCGGGCGTGGCCTTCGCGGTGCTGCGCCGCCGTGTCGCCGGCTCCGCCGCCTGAGCCACGACCCCATCCGCTCGCGAGGGCGGGCCGCCACCTCACCGGCGGTCCGCCCTCGCGCCGTAGCGCCCGTCCAGGAGCTCCGCATGACCCCCTCCTCCGGCGACCCCGCCCGCGCCCGCCGGGCCGCGGCGGGCGCGCTGCTCGCCGTCGCCCTCGGCGGCGGACTGCTCGCCTGCGGCACCGGCCCGCACACCGCCAAGGCCGGCGCCCATGTGTCGGCGACCTCGGCCCCGCGCCCCTCCGCCGCCCCCGCGCTGCCCGCCTCCAAGCCCGTACGCGTCAGCATCCCGGCGGCCTCGGTCGACACCGGACCCGTCCTCGAACTCGGGCTCGCCGACGACGGCACCGTCGAGGTGCCCTCCGTCGCCCAGGCCGACCGCATCGGCTGGTACGACAAGGGCGTCACCCCCGGTGAGACCGGCCCCGCCGTCCTCATCGGCCACTACGACACCGCCGAGGGCCCGGCCGTCCTCAAGGACATCGCCAAGGTCCGCGCCGGCGACCGCGTCACCGTCACCCGCGCCGACGGCTCCACCGCGACCTTCACCGTTCGCGAGCTGCAACAGGTCGACAAGAAGAACTTCCCCACCCAGCGGGTCTACGGGAACACCGACCGCCCGGAGCTCCGCCTCATCACCTGCGGCGGCGACCTCCGCGACGGCCACCGGCCCGACAACATCGTCGTCTACGCCGACCTCACGTCGAGCACTCCCGCCACCGGTCGTCCGTAGCCGCGCCCGGTCGTGCAGAATCGGCGCCATGACGAGATCCCCTGACGCCTCCGGCCAGGAATACGCCGAGCGGTGCTTCCGCTCCTCCGCCGGCATCGGCGGCGGCGTACTGCTGCTCGCCCTGTGCGCATGGCTGGGCGGCGACGCGATGCTGCGCGGCACGGGCAACGCGCCGTGGCTCGCGCTGGCGGGGCTGCTCTTCGCGGTGCCGCTGATCGTCGCGTTCACGATCCGGCCCGCGGTGTGGGCCGGGGAGGACCGGCTGCTCGTACGGAACCCCTTCCGCACGATCACCCTGCCGTGGGCCTCGGTCGAGGGCGTCCGGGCGGGCTACTCCAGCGAGGTCTTCGCGGGCGGGAAGAAGTACCAGCTCTGGGCGATCCCCGTGTCGCTCAAGCAGCGCAAGCGGGCGGCGCGGCGGCAGGCGCGGGATGCGGCGGAGGATGTGACGGGGCGGGTCTCCGTGACCGCCCGCTCCTCCTCCGGGGCTCTGCGGGCCCCGTCCGATCAGGCGATCGAGGATCTGCGGGAGCTCGCGGAGCGGGGCGCTTCGCGGGCGGGGGCGCAGGGTTCGCCCTCCGTGCGGTGGGCGTACGAGTTGGTTGTGCCCTCGGTTGTGGGGCTCGCGCTCTTTGCGGGGCTTGCCGCGGCTGGCTGACCGGTGCTTTCGGCTCGCCGCCGGTGGGGGTTTCCGCGCCTGGCGGCGCGGGATTTCGCCCACCCGCCCGCCCGATTGCCCGGAACGTGAGGGGGCGGGGTGGGGTGGATGGGCCCTGGTAGGGGCGTAAAGAGCTCTTCGCCGCTAGTGCCAAGTGC